>JAGASC010000342.1 GCA_017621905.1 Roseburia sp. | reverse complement strand
CATCTGCTGCGGGATATGACCGTAACGGATGAGAGTGGGGAGACAAGAACACACAAAATATTTCATGCGTTGGATCAGGCATGCCATGAATTTGATTTGGGCAAGCCAATCTGGCTGGATGCCAATGTCAATGAATTCAAGCGCCATGCAAAGACACGTTTTACCCAGGATTCTTTTATTGAGCACATTGATTTTGATTATCTGGAGCTGCATGTGATAGAGGAAGATTAAAAAGTGAAAGAAATAGATTCTTCTCATCCTCGAAATTGTTTTGATGTGGCAGATGAAAAGAGAGAAAGAAAAGTCTAAAAAATAAATGAAACTTTGCAAATAATTCCCCATGGAACACAAAAATGTGTTATACTGTTTTGGGCTAAAAAGTTCGGAACATGCTATGGCGATTTATGACTGTCAAAGTTCTGAGCATATGCGGCAATTTTTATGTATGGGGTCTTCAGTTTTTGCCTTGGGCTGCAGCGGTAAAAGACTGAGTGGTGTGAAAGGATATGAAAACTATAATGGATAAATCGATTACCCTGGGAGAGGGTGTAGATAGTTGGAATACAATTATTTTTCTATACAGATCTGCGTTAAAGGAATTAGGGACGAAGGTTGAGATTCTGAACGACGAATTTCAGCAGGTACATCAGTATAATCCAATTGAATATGTCAAATCAAGAATCAAAACGCCGGAGAGCATTGTAAAGAAATTAAAACGCTACGGCCATGAATCATCCATTGAAAACATGGTCAATTATGTGAACGACATTGCAGGAATCCGTATCGTATGTTCCTTTACCTCAGATATTTACAAACTGGCGGAAATGATTGGAAAGCAGAATGACATCACTGTAATATCGGTGAAGGATTACATCAAGCATCCGAAGCAAAGCGGATACAAGAGCTATCATATGCTGGTGACGGTGCCCATATTTCTCACGGACCGGACGATTGATACCAAAGTAGAGATACAAATCCGTACCATGGCCATGGATTTCTGGGCCAGCCTGGAGCATAAGATTTATTATAAGTTCGAAGGACATGCGCCGGAGTACATCAGTCGGGATCTGCAGGAATGTTCCGGTATTGTATCCATGCTGGATGCCAAGATGCTGCAGCTCAACGAGGCCATATTGGAGGCAAAGGCGGCGCAGGAGGAATGAGAACGGATAACGCCAATGAAGTAGCCGGATGCCGACAGAAAAACAATTCCGAATCATGGCCGGATGAATCATGCTGTATCATGGCCGGATGAATCATGCTGTATCATGGCCGGATGAATCATGTTGTATCATGGTCAGATAGATAGCGTCGAGTAACGGGAAGGATAAGTTATGAACATCATAAATGTGGAAAATATAACGAAATCATATACAGAGAGGAAGCTTTTCGACAAAGCTTCCTTTTATTTACAGGAGGGAGAAAAGGTAGGAGTCATCGGAATCAATGGCACCGGAAAGTCCACCCTGTTGAAAATCATAGCCGGATTGGAGACGCCGGAGGAGGGAACTGTGACAAAAGCCAATCATCTGGTAGTTCGCTACCTTCCCCAGAACCCGGTTTTTGACGGCGAAAAGACAGTCATCGACACGGTTCTTACCGCATGTATTCAGAATTTTGTCGGAAGTGATGCAGATGATGAAAAAAATGAAGGAATGGCTGCAAAACTGTATTTGCAGGAACAGCATTGGACTTTAGAAAGTGATGCCAAGGCAATGATGACCCGCCTGGGCATTTGGGATTTTGAACAGAAAACCGGTGAACTTTCCGGAGGGCAAAGGAAGCGGCTTGCGCTGGTGGCGGCACTATTGATCCCTTGTGATGTGCTGATTTTAGACGAGCCTACCAACCATCTGGACTCGGCCATGGCGGACTGGCTGGAGGATTTTCTGAAAAAGTGGCGTGGTGCCCTTGTGATGATTACTCATGACCGTTATTTTTTGGACAGCGTGTGTAACCGGATTGTGGAAGTGGATAAGGGTGCCATATACAGCTACGATACCAACTACTCCGGTTATCTGGAATTGCGGGCGCAGCGTGAGGATATGTCACAGGCCAGCGAGCGGAAACGCCAGACCATCTTAAAAAAAGAGCTGGAATGGGTGCGTCGGGGTGCCAGAGCCCGTACCACAAAGCAAAAAGGACGTTTACAGCGCTATGAGGAGCTGAAAAATCAGGCGGCGCCGGAAACGGACGGCGCGGTGGAGATGAGCTCCGTGTACGCCAGAATGGGTAAGACCACAATAGAGCTTGAAGATATTTCCAAAAGCTATGACGATAAAGTTCTGCTGCAGGATTTCTCCTATATCTTTTTGAAGGGAGAACGGGTGGGATTTATCGGTCCAAACGGCAGTGGCAAAACCACACTGATGAAAATGATAGCCGGACGTCTGGAACCGGATTCCGGCAGCATTACGGTAGGACAGACCATCAAAATTGGATATTACACCCAGGAAATTGAGACGGATAAAAGCGCCGGAATTGCCTATTTGAATCCGGAGGAGCGGGTCATCGACTATATCAAAAATACGGCAGAATACGTGCGCACCACAGAGGGGCTGGTATCCGCTTCCAATATGTTGGAACGGTTCCTGTTCCCGTCATCCCAGCAATACAGCCCTATCGGCAAGCTCTCCGGCGGGGAGAAGCGCCGCTTAAATCTGCTCCGTGTGTTGATGGAGGCACCGAATGTACTGATTTTGGACGAGCCCACCAATGACCTGGACACCAGGACGCTGGCAATCCTGGAAGATTATCTGGATAGCTATGAGGGCATCGTCATTACCGTATCCCACGACCGTTATTTCCTGGACCGGGTAGTGCGGCGCATTTTTGCCTTCGAGGGAAATGGAAAAATCGCTCAGTACGAAGGCGGATATACAGATTATGTAAACCGATTGGCGGAAGAGGGCCGTACACCGGGAGGAGATGTCAACGGTCAGACAGGTGCAGAGTTAACTGGTCGAGCCGGTGTGGGGAATCAGGCAAACTCCGGAATTGAGATAAGCAGGGGACAAACAGCTGTCCGGCAGCAGGAAAACGCAGCGGCACAGAATACAGTGAAGGATAGGAAGGGATTAGAAGCTACAACCCCCGAATTCCCGGAAAAACAGGATTCCATGTCCACCTGGAAGCACGAGAAGAAGCTGAAATTTACCTATAAGGAACAGAAAGAATACGAAACCATCGAGGATGACATCGCTGCCTTAGAGGAAAAATTGGAAAAACTGGATGCCGACATGATGGCCAACGCTACTAATTCCGCAAAGCTTGGCGAATTAATGAAAGAGAAGGAGGCAGCCGAACAGCAGTTGGAAGAAAAAATGGAACGCTGGGAGTATCTGGAGGAACTTGCAGCTAAAATAGCAGCACAAAACTGAGAATCTTCGACAAAATTATGTGGAAGCTTTATTTTAAATATGGTATAAGATGTTTGAAAAAAGCTACTATTACGGACGCAGAAGCGTAGTCATTCATGCCATGAGCGGTATCGACATGGCTATCTGGGATGCCATCGGCAAAAAGCTTGGCCTTCCTGTCAGCAAGCTTTTAGGCGGCACCTTCCGCACAAAAATACAGGCCTACTGCAGCGTATTGATGCCGGACACCGAAGACGGAATCAAAGAACTGGTAGACCGTCACATGCATCACGGCTATCAAGGCATGAAGCTCGGCTGGGGCGCCCTGGCACAGGATTATAAAAAAGATGCACAGCTGGTACGCTGGGCAAGAAAACATCTGGGCGACGACAAAGAGCTGATGATTGATATCGGTATGTTGTGGAAAGATGTAAAAATGGCAGTTGCAACAGCAAAAGAATTTGAAAAAGAAAACGTCTTCTGGATCGAAGAACCTTTCCGTCCGGATGATCTGGAAAGCTATCGTTATCTGCGTGACCGCACCAACGTACATATTTCCGGCGGAGAAGAAGTGGGCACCATGTTCGAGTTCGATGATCTCTTGAGAAATGGCTGTGTGGATATCGTACAGCCGGATTTAAGCCGCTGCGGCGGAGGATATGTCTTTATTGCCACCGTGATTGTTGTACAAACGAAAATCAATTCTTGCAGTTGGCATGGCTTATTATAAAGAGGATAAGAAGCATAGCTGCAAGATTGAAGTTTTGCGGGAAAAGATATATTTATAAGTATGTAATTATATGAAGCTCTGAAAAGGCATAGAAATTTGTCTTTTTCAGGGCTTTTTTTATGTCATAGCTCAAATGTGTTTTTTGGTGGAAAATATTGTTTTTGGTTAAAACAGGCAGTTTTGTTAAAATCTTGAAATGATTATCCTAAAATAAAAATGGGCTTGGCAAAACCACTGTCGCCCCTGAGCAGTAACGGCAGCTCCGCGCATCAGAACATAAAACTGTTCCAGCGTTGCTTCATCCATCCGGTTGAAAAATCTGGACAGTCATCTTTTATTTTAGCTCATTAAAGTCAGATTTTTGATAATGATTAGTCAGAGTTTTGGTAGTAAGGAAAAAGGCGTGTTGATATAATTAAGAACATGCAATACGAAATGAGAAGCTTTCAACCTAAGTATCATGATACGATTTTTATTGAAATACGTTTTATGAGTTTTGGAGAAGAAAGTGTGAGGAGCAGAGAGGAGTGCAATTATAAATGAAAAAGGATTCAAAAAATGGAAAAGCGTTATTTGTGCGAGTCTGGCAAGCGAAATACTTATATCTGTGCATTCTGCCGATCATGGCATGGATATTGATTTTCCAATACGGACCTATGTATGGCTTGCTTATGGCCTTTAAGGATTACAAAGCAAAGCTTGGTATTCTGAGAAGTCCCTGGGCAGGGCTCGAGAATTTTAAGCTTATCTTTAAAGTACCAATCGCCCGGGAGGCTATTATCAATACATTGAGAATTAGCGTGGGACGATTGATTTTTGTATTTCCAATAGGAATCGTTATCGCAATTCTACTGACAGAGATGCGCGGTGCAAAGCTGAAAAAAATATGCCAGACAGTTTTGACTTTCCCCCACTTTTTATCCTGGGTGGTAGTGGCTTGTATTCTGAAGAATTTTTTAAGCACGGAGGGGGTTGTAAATAGCCTGCTGGGCGGGCTCGGAATGGATTCTGTTAATTTCCTCGGGAGTGAGAACTTTTTCAGACCACTGTTGTATATAACAGAAAATTGGAAGGAAATGGGATGGTCTGCAATTATCTATATTGCGGCTATAGCTGGTATAGACCCTACTCTCTATGAGGCGGCGGAGATTGATGGGGCTTCCAGACTGAGACGAATCTGGCATATAACGCTTGTAGGCATTCGTCCTACCATCGCAATCATGTTCATCTTGGCAGTAGGTAATGTTATGAATGCGGGTTTTGATCAGATTTTCAATATGCGAAATGGTCTTGTGGAGGATGCGGCGCGTATTTTGGATACTTATGTATACGACATTACTTTTGCACGCGTGCCGGATTATGGATTTTCCACGGCAGTAGGATTGTTTAAATCGGTGGTGAATTTATTGCTGCTTCTTATAGCCAACAAGATGACCTTTTTTATCACCGGCGATAAAATGTTAAGTTAAATAGTCAGATGACAAAAGGAGCAAAAATGCGAAAAAAACAAAGAAAAAAATTGGATGGTGTACAAATAATTTCAACAGTGTTGGTTGTGGCGTTTTCCTTGATTGTATTTATACCATTTTGGAATGCAGTAGTAATTTCTTTGGAGACATCGGCGGCAGCGGCGAAATATCCATTCTCTTGGATTCCGATGGAATTTACGCTGGAAAATTATGCCGTTCTGATGGCAAAAGGCGGCGCATTAATGGAAGCTTACAAAGGTACGATTATTATAACAATCTTTGGTGTCCTGATTGGAATGACTATTTCCGTTATGGGAGCGTATGGTTTCTCCAGGCAATTTCCGGGGAAAAAGCTGTTCTTTCGGTTGATGTTATTCACAATGTTTTTTAACGGAGGGCTTGTTCCTATTTATTTGCAGTATAAAAATATGGGCCTGCTGAATACATACACAGCCTGTATTATTATAGATTTGGTATCAGTTTACAATGTCATCATTATGAAGAATGGTTTTGAGAATGTTCCTATGGAGCTGCAGGAGGCTGCAATGATAGACGGTGCTCAGGATATGCTTATTTTTTTCAAAATCATGCTTCCTTTGCAGAAACCCCTGATTGCCACTTTCTCATTATTTGCCATTGTCGGTTACTGGAATAGCTGGTATTGGCCTATGATGCTTATGAGTGGTGGAAACAAAAGTGTACTCCAACTGTTTTTACGATCAATCGTAAATTCCGCAGGCTCTGAAAAAACGGCATCAGGAATAGCTTCCGTTCTGATTTCGGGGGATGGTATGAAGATGGCAGCAATTTTTATGGTAATGTTGCCAGTAATGATTGTATATCCGTTTTTACAGAAATATTTTACAAAGGGAATTATGGTAGGTGCGATTAAGATGTAACGAACATGGTTTATAACCGGTCTTTGTACCGGTATAAATAAAATATAAAATCTTAGGAGGAAGAACATGAGAAACAAACTAATTGTATTGCTGCTTTGCGGCGCTATGACAATGGGGGCACTGACAGGCTGCGGAAATACTGACAGCACAGGAGATGTCTCTGAAGACAAACAGTCATCGGAAGCAACCAATTCATCGGAAACAACAGAGGAGAGTGGCGATGTGTCGGAGGAAAAATGCTATGATGACAAGTTGACTATTACAATGACGGGTGTTAATACGCAGGTTGGTCTGGATTACGAGGATGATTACATGCACTACATCGAGGACATGTTCAACGTAGATCTGGAAATTATGGGCAACGAATGGGACGGAGCTGCAGAGCGTTTCACACTTCAAACGACAGGTGGTAGCTTGCATGATCTCAATTTATGGCTGAATTTTGACTGGAGCGGATATTATGAGTATGCAGAACAGGGCCTGTTCAAAGCTATGCCGGAAGACTGGGCGGAGAGATGGCCGGATCTTTACAATATGGTAGATGACACCGGATTTCTGGAGTACCTGACAGTTGATGGAAATATTTATGCATTACCTCATGCTGCTCTTGGCAATCAAGTAGATGTGGATTCCAAAACTCTACATACAGCCTTGTATTTGCGTAAGGATTGGGCATCGGAAGTTGGAATGGCTGATTTGGGAGCAGAAGGTTATATAACGCTTGATGAACTGAGAGCTTATCTTGTGGCAGTGGGAGAAGCAGGGCTGGCCTCCAAGCCTGTGATTGCTACGGAGGGTAGTATAGTGACCTGGATTTTTGAAATGGCATGTGGAGTTCCAAGCACTGATTTTTTGGACGAAGGGGATGGATATATATGGTCTCCGACGCACCCTAAGTATGTTACCATGATTGAAACCATGCAGGAGTGGTATGCGGATGGTCTGATTGATGCAGACTTCTACAGCAAGAGTGCTGTGGATTACCGTGACGAATTTTGTGCTGGTCAGACGGCTGCCTTTGCTTATTCTGGTGACCCGGGTAACGCAAGTCAAATTTTACGATCCTTTGAAACTGCTAATCCTGATAAGACATTTGGCGATTCTATCATTATGCTGCAGCTTGCTGATGAAAACGGTGTTGTTTATGCACAGGAAGACACGAACTACTGGACTGCAACTGTATTTTCTCCGGACATCGATGAGACTGTTTTTGAGAGAGCCTTGGATATGATGAACTGGATCTGTACCACCGATGGTGAGTTTTTTATTAATATGGGTATTCCGGAGATTGACTGGACCTATGGTGATGATGGCTTGCCTGTAATGTTGGAAGGAAGCCTTGGAGGTGAGGCTGAGTATACGAATTCATTCCTGGCATTAGTTATGTGTGGTTACTGTGCCGATGATTTCACTATGTGTGAAGTTAACCCTTATATTGACGATGCTGTTCTTAGCATGTCAACGCAAATGGTTACATTGAGAGATGAGGGATATATTTTCCCGTTAGCGAAAGACTATATTTTACTTGCGAGTGATTCAAAGGATATATATAATGGAGCTATCGATTTAAATAATCTGATTGTAAAAATTGTGTGCAGTGAAGATGATGTGGAAACTTCATTGACAGCTTACATGGAAGAAAACAGGGAAATTTGGGAAACTCTTTTGAATGAATTAAACGAATTTGCTGGTTATTGATTAGCGAATTATTCCTGCCGAGGTGAGAATTATTTCACATCGGCAGGAATTTGTTGCATGTGGGGTAATAACTGTTGGGTTTGTGGAGCTTGTGAAAATGCAACCATCCGGTAGACGGCGCATTGACCAGATGAAGTGGGATAACAACTGGGGAATCTGGGTACATTTATATATAGAGGTGCATGAAAAGTGGAAGAGAAAAGAACATTATCGGCTCAGAATAAAATGGTGAAGATTCTGTCGATATTTATTATTCCGTTAATTATATTGTTGGTATCCTATAATATGTATGCGTTGGACATGATAAATGATAATTCAGTAGCATATGGGAAAAATATGCTGGAGATTTATTCGCAGCCTATAGCCAGTGAACTGAATACTGTGGAAAACTATTTTGAAAATATAGTGTTGAATGATCTGGAATTCAGACGGTTAGTTTATGCTGATACAACCCACAAGGCACAAGCAAAATTAGATGACGTAAATACGAAAATCAAAACGATTTATAGTGCTGCGTTAAATATGGCGGGACATATTCTTTATCATTCCGGTACAGAACAAGTAAAAGAATATTATAGTAATTCATACAGTTATGCTACGAAAAAGCAATTTAAAACTTTTTTGATAGAAGCTTTTGAAGAATCGGTTTTGCTTGAATCGGAAAGGTGGATTTCCTATGAAGCAGAAAACAATTTTTATCTGATTCGTTTTTTTACTTTTAAGGGCACGGTCTTGATGGGAATTTATGATTTGAATTTAGCGGATGTGCCTCAGGCATACGAAGAAAATGATCCGGATAGCTTTATTTTTTTCGCGAATGACAACAGACAGCCATTAACTTCCAGAGAGCGGTTAAAAGAATTAGGGATAGAACTGGAGTCTGGTTTCAGGTATTCATATATGGTTTCGGGTTCAAAACAGCGATATCTGATCGTGGAGAAGGAATTAAGCAGCCTTAATCTTTATATGATATATGTGGTGCCGTATTATAGTTGGATATCAGCAAATAATATGCCAATCTTTTTTATACTTTTTTCTATTTTGGTTGTATTATTGCTGCTCTGTTGTATGATAGTAATTCGTAAATTCTATATCGTCCCCTTGCAGAATATGGTGGATACGATGACAAAAGTAAAAGAAGGTGATATGCAAAAAAGGATAGAAGATGATTATCTAATATCGGAGTTCTCGGTGGCTACGAAAACATTTAATGACATGCTGGACAAAATTCAAGAATTAAAGATTGCCAGGTATGAACAGGAGCTTGAGACACAGAGAGCTACAATGTTGTATCTTCAGATACAGATCAGACCTCATTTCGTTTTAAACTGCCTGAAAAATGTATTTAGTCTCGCGCAGGAAGAAAGATGTGAAGAGATACAGGAAACCGTCATTATTTTATCACAATATTTGCGATATGTTCTGAAGGATAATTTGACACTGGTACCTGTGGATACAGAATTAAAGAGTGTTAAAAATTATATATATTTGCAGCAGATGTTATCCCATGACTTAATCACGTGTGAATGCATGGTGGAGGAAGATGCCTTATCATATACGCTGCCGCCGTTGTCTATATTGACTTTTGTTGAAAATTCAGTAAAACACGGAAGGAGGATTGGAAAGAAATTCATCATAACAATAAAAGTGAATATTATTGCAGATTTTCTGAATATTGTGATTTTAGATAATGGAATTGGCTTTTCGCAGGAAGATTTGGAATATCTGAATAATAAGAAGGACTTTTCTTATGGAAATCAGCACATAGGGATTCAAAACGTTTTGCATAGATTTTCTATCGTTTTTCATGGAAAGAGTGAAGTAGTATTTTCTAATGCTGGAGGAGCACATATAGAAATCTTTATACCATTAGAGGAAGCGAGGGAGAACGGAGATGGAGATTTTGGTTGTCGATGATCAGGTTGCAGTTGTTAACGGGATTGAACGAGGGATTCAATGGGAAAAGATAGGCATTTTAAAAGTGTGGAAAACCTATAATGCAATAGATGCAAAGGCAATTATTCAAAATAAAAATATTGATATTTTGCTATGTGATATCGAGATGCCTGAGGAAAGTGGATTGAGTCTTTGCCGTTGGATCAAGCAAAATGGTTATGAAGTAGAATGTCTTCTGTTGACTGCCCATGCAGACTTTGTGTTTGCCAGGGAAGCAGTTAGTCTTGGCGTGTTTGATTATATTTTGCAGCCGGCAAGATATGAAGAGATTCAAGATATACTACTGAAAGCAGTGAATCGAATAAAAGAGAGAAGAAAAGCAAAAAATTTTTCTGACTTGGGAAAGAAGGTTTATTCAAAAAAGCAAATTATTTTAGAGGATATCATAAAAAAATGGGTACGGGAGGAAACGATTGGCAGTGACGAAGTGATTCGTGAATTAAGAACATTTGACTATAGCGTGGCAGAAGAAAATATGGTCTGCTGTTCATTAATTCAAATTCTGGAATGGAAAGATATGAACAAAAAACTGGATAAGACATTATTTGGCTTTGTGACAGGAAATATCGTACAAGAATTACTGGATGATTTTCCGGTGTCTGTTATCTGTACATGTCTGGATAGAGATATATTCTCTTGTATGATTATAGGGGATAAGGGGGTTATGCCACAAATTTTGGATATGAAACGGCAATTAGCAAGATATATTGATGTGATATTTCAGCTATATAGCTGTAAAACAGTTTGTTTTTTGGATGGTATCGTTGAATTTGAGTGTGCTGCGGAAAAGATAAATAATTTAGATGAGATAAGGCTTGTCAATGAGAAAAGAGAGAGTAACGTATATTGTATTTATGATCATGAGTGGATGAGAAACACGAATACGAAAAATACAGAGACGTTTGAGGACGAACAGGATGCTTATGTTGAAGAGGTCATTCGATATATACAGTGCAATATTGAGCAGCCTTTATGTCGAGCAGATATTGCCGGAGTTGTAAATTTAAACGAAGATTATTTATCACGACTTTTTAAACACAAAAAAGGTGTTTCGTTAAAAGAATTTATTATCAATGAAAAAATGACAGTTGCAAAAAAATTATTACAAACAACGAAGCTGCCAATTGGAGTGATAGCAGCAAAGGTAGGATATGATAATTTTTCTCATTTTTCTTCTACCTATCGGAAAATCATGGGAATAGCGCCAATAGAAGAAAGAAACTAAAGCAATCTTCATCTATCAGAAAGCACGGTTGTGAGTAATTGTGACCGATAATCGGGATGTAAATAAAAGTAGGACAAGGAGGAATTATGAACAATATTACAGCAAAGTTCATTCAATTAAAGACATCGGTAGGCGGTAACCGGGAGAAAAACGCCTTTGAATTTACTTTTGGTAAAACAATGGAGGAAAAGGCGAACATCACACGGCCCAATCCTGCCAACACCCGGATTCTTGCGGAATTGGAATTCGTTATGCACCTGTCAGAAGCAAATGAGGGTGCTTATGATACGCTTCTGGAGAAAGCGCTTGATTATCTGCTGGATTGTATGAAACAGCAGGGCGTGTTGACAAATCAGGCTTGCGAAGCAGCAGAAGATATATTAATGCCCGTTTCACAGGCGGCAAAGGAATATAAGGTAATTCTGGCGGCCCACGCACACATCGATATGAACTGGATGTGGAGCTATAATGAGACGGTGGCAGTTACACTGGCGACCTTTCGGTCTGTCTTGAATATTATGGACCAGTATCCGGATTTCTGTTTTTCACAGTCCCAGGCATCGGTCTATAAGATTGTGGAGGAATACGATCCTGCCATGATGGAGGAAATCAAAGCTAGAATCGCGGAAGGTCGTTGGGAGGTAACGGCTACCGCATGGGTAGAGACCGATAAAAATATGCCTTCCGGTGAGTCGCTGCTTCGCCATATTGAATATACACGTGAATATCTCACAAAAGTTTGGGGAGTGAAACGACTGGAGGTGGATTTTTCGCCGGACACCTTTGGACACAGTGCCAACGTTCCGGAAATCAATACCTATGGCGGCGTAAAATATTATTATCACTGCCGTGGCATTGACACCAAACAGGTGCTCTACCGTTACAAAGCACCTTCCGGCAAAGAGGTGCTGGTACATAGGGAACATAACTGGTATAACTCAGCCATCACACCTCATATTGGAACTCAGGTGACAGAAATCAGCAAGCGTTCCGGCGGATTGAAAACAAGCCTGATTGTCTATGGCGTAGGTGACCACGGCGGCGGACCCACCAGACGTGACGTGGAGCGTGCACTGGAAATGATGACCTGGAAGATCTTCCCGGAAATCAGGTTTGGTACCCTGCACGAATATTTTGATGAAGCGCAGAAGGTATGGGAGAAGCTGCCGGTGGTGGCACAGGAAATGAATTTTATTTTTCCGGGATGTTACACGACTCAGAGCCGTATCAAACGTGGAAACCGCCGTTTAGAGGCAGCGTTATTGGATGCAGAGGCAATGAGCACCATTGCAGGCAAGTTTGCAGAATTTCCATATGCAAAAAAGCAGATGACATCCGCATGGCAGAATGTACTGTTTACTCATTTCCATGACATCCTGCCGGGGTCCTGCGTACAGGATTCCAGAGAATATGCCATGGGACTCTACCAGACATCCATGGCAGTTGCCAATACACAGACACAAAATGCCATGCGCAGCATTGCCCTTAAAATTGACACTTCCTCCATTCCGGTAGATATTGATGCTTATAACAGCCAATCCGAGGGTGCCGGTGCTGGTTATGGTGTGGAGAACTTCATTGGCGTTCCAAGTACGGAACGGGGCAGCGGCAGAACGAGAATTTTCCATGTATTTAATACCACGGCCTTTGATCGTAAAGAAAATGTGGAACTGACCGTATGGGACTGGACGGGGGATTTGAAACGGGTTCAGATGAAGGATTTTCATGGAAATCCGATTCCGTTCCAGTTGTTGGATGCGCAGAATGCCCAGTATTGGGATCATCAGTATTTCCGTGTTTTGGCAGAAGTGAAGGTGCCGGCTTTGGGGTACACCACCGTTGTATTATCCGAGGAGGAACCGGAAGCTTATCCGATTTACTTATATACCTATAAATGGGACAGGATAGGATCCGCATATGACGATTTCATTTTGGAAAATGACCTGGTGAGGGCCTGCATTGACAGAAAAACCGGCCGTCTGATATCGCTGATGGATAAGAAAACCGGTGCGGAAATGATCGCGGGCGGAATAGGCGCAGGATTTACTTATGTGGAAACAGAAAATAAGGGCATGACTGCATGGACGATTGGAAGGCATCTTCTCGATATTCCGGTGGAACGATGTG
>JAGASC010000341.1 GCA_017621905.1 Roseburia sp. | reverse complement strand
GCATTTAAAATCAGCTCCATGCACATTTCTGTTTTTGCGGATTCGCCGCGGTAATTTTCAAATAAAAGCGCCGGGTCGCAGCAAATCTGGCGCAGCCGGGTCAGTTCCGCCAGAATCTGGATTTTTTCGGAGCGGAATTCCTTGTCTGATTTTCCGTCCAGCATCTGCTTCATCTGCTGCACATGGGCATCATAGAGTGACTGCTGTTCTCCTTCCAGCTTTGCATATACGTTTTCCTCCAGTTTTTCCGGCAGGTCTTTTAACACATCTCCCTTTAACCGCCGCAGGACGAAAGGGCGTATCATGCGCCGGAGACGTTCCATTTTTTCTGTATCCTTGTTGGCTACCACGGGGATTTCGATTTCTTCCCGGAACCGCTGGTAGGTGTAAAGGAAACCGGGCATCAGGTAGTCAAATATGCTCCAGAGCTCGCTGAGGCGGTTTTCGATGGGGGTTCCTGTCAGGGCAAGCTTGAAGGCCGCCGTAATTTTCTTGACACCCTTTGCCGCCTGGGTGCCCGGATTTTTAATATACTGGGCCTCGTCGATGACCTGGATGGCAAATATCATATCCTTATAAATATCTGCATCCCGTTTCAGCAGGTCATAGGAGGTAATCAGGATTTCGCCTTCTTTGCTGTTCTTTATGATGCTGGCCCGATCCGCGGCAAGTCCCGTCACGGTTACCGGTGTAAGCTGTGGTGCGAAACGTTCCATTTCTTTCTGCCAATTGTATACCAGGGAGGCCGGACACACGATCAGGGAACGGCGCCGCTCTTTTTCTCCTGCTTCACAGTCCTCCTGCTCTGACAGTAAAAGACTTATCACCTGCAGGGTCTTACCCAGGCCCATGTCATCCGCCAGGATGCCGCCGAAGCCATTTTCCCGCAGAGTTTTCAGCCACAGGAAGCCGCTTTTCTGGTAGCTGCGCATGATATTTTTCAGGGAGTCCGGCACTTCAAAGTCGCTGTCCTCGATGGTCTTCATGTTGCGGACCATGCCCTTGAATTCCCGGTTTTTTTCCACGGTGAGGAGCTTGCTGTTTTTCAGGGTGGCATCTAAATACATGGCACGGTATTTCGGGACGTTGATGCGGCCCTTTTTTAAATTGGCTTCCGTCAGATGCAGGTCTTCGCTGATTTCCGCCAAAATTCCAAGACTATTCTCGCTGGTAAGTCCCTGGGCTCCCTGTGCGGAAAGTCCCTGCTGCGGAACTCCTTGAAAGGTAACCCCTTTTAGGGCCAGAAAATCCCCGTTTTTCAAACGAATATATTTTTTTCGCCGGTCGTATTTGGTCAAAAGGTAGGCCAATTCTTCCGATGACATTTCCTGGGAATGAATCTGCAGCTCCAATAAGTCGCTCTTTAAGGAGACGCCTACCGATACTGCCGGGGGCGATACCACCTTTAAGCCGCGGAAGGATTCGGAGGTGTAGATTGTGATATATTCGCCAAGGCGCTGCAGGCCGCCGGTCAGCAGCTGATAGAGCAAGTCTTCATCGTGGGAAAGCACGAAAATGGTCTCTCCCATGCCGTATTCGTTAAAATAGGGTTCCACCAGCGTGCGGATGCGCATTTCCTCCGGCATATCCCGCACCTCTCCGGGGCCGATTTTTTCCAATACATTGTACTTTTCGTCCCCGTAGACGGCCATCAGCTTGGCTCCCACTACACCGTTTTCCAGTTTGTCCAGATACAGCTCGAATTCCGGCTTTTTCGGCACGTAAAGGCTCTCGTCAAATCCATCGGAAATGACAGTAAAGTTCTCCCGCAGAAGGGGCAACAGATCCCGGCAGAATACCGGCAGCTCCTCTGCCGCCAGATAACCTTCGCCTCCTGTCTGACGCTCCATGTAATCGAAGAAATCGCTGAGCTGTTCCCGCAAACCGGCGCTGCTCCTTGTGATGAGGCCCGGTTCGTAAAAATAGTAGTAGCTGCTGCCTTTGATAACGTGCAGGTCCTCTAAAAGCAGAAACACTCCGGCGCTTCCGGCACGCAGAGTCAGTTCCGGTTTTTTTTCTTCTTCCGACATGCGGTACTCCGTTTCCGGCTCATAACGCATCTGTCCCGGAAAAGACTCTGTCCCCATGGCTGCAAAGAAGCGGTCAATGCCCTGGGCGTCCAGTTCCATGGTGCGCTCGTAGCCGCCGCTGTAAACGTAGTAGGCATGGTACTGGCTCTGGCGCTTTTTATCCGCATCCTGCTGCTTCATAAACTCGATTAATTTCAGGCTCTTTTTCGTAAAGGCTTCCTCGTTGTGATAAAATTCCAGTTTTTTGCCATAGCGCACTTTCTCGTTCAGGCTGAGAGAATGCAGGAAGGCTGAAATGTTTTTCAAGACATATTTTTGTTCTGTTCCGATTTTAAATTCTACTGTTGCATAGTTGTAGTCCATCTTAAAGAAGGGCTCTAACTCTACTTTTCCGTATATGGTTTCCGGAATCAGGTAGGCGGAGCCGGCCCGCATGGAATATTGATTCAACAGGGTTTTCAAGGCTGACGGAGTCTGCATCATAGCGAAGGGCTCCCGGGTGGCCTCCTCTCTGCCAGCCCCGTTATGCGGTGTATACTGATCTGTGCTCATGCCCGACAGCCCCTTTTCGGGCATCAGACCCGGACGCAGTATTTCCCTGGCTTCCCTACGATTTACATAATTAATCAGTACAGCTACGCAATGCTTGCACATGCCTTCATAATTAAAAAAGGCCTCACAGTTACATTTACAGCTGGAAACATCCGCAAATTTCTCATCCACCACTGCATTTACCTGATAAAAATCCTGCTGCCTCCCCCGAACCTTCGCCGAAATGTCTGCCATGGGCAAACCATCTTCCATATAGATTTCGTAGAAAAAATCGCGCACTGCGCCTGTCTCATACAATTCTTTTCCCCGCCGATAAGTGGCGGGATACGCCGCTTCTCTGATATCTGATACGGAAAACATTTTTCTCCTCCTGCATCGTCTCTTTTTTTGCATCTTATTATTATAGCATACTTTTCCTTTTGAAACAGCATTTGTTGATTGAAGTTTTAGAAATGAAATGTGATGGAAAACAAATGGGCACACGGGGAAATTTTTTTCCTCATGTGCCCCACCACCTTGCGCTGATAGTGCTTTTTGGCGTCTATGTCGATGATTGGCATTTCTAACCTTTCTAAGATTTTGCCCCATTTTGCAGGAAATCAAACTGGGACATATACAATTCGTAGTACGCTCCCCGCTGGTCGATCAATTCCTGATGGGTACCCCTTTCCAGGATTCCGCCCTGGTCCACATAGAGGATGCAGTCTGCATTCTGGATTGTGGACAAACGATGGGCAATAATGAAAGAAGTTCTTCCTTCCAACAGCCGGTTCAGACCTTTCTGCACCAGAAGCTCAGTCTCCGTGTCAATACTGGATGTAGCTTCATCCAAAATCAGTATCTTCGGATCCGCAAGCAGCGCTCTCGCAAAGGATATCAGCTGTCTCTGGCCCACAGACAGACAGCTCCCTCGCTCATTGACCTCCGTGTAATACCCATTTTCCATATTCATAATAAAATCGTGGGCACATACCGTCTTTGCTGCTTCGATGACCTGTTCATCCGTAGCCTCCAGATTTCCATAGCGAATATTATCCATAATGGTTCCGGCAAATACAAAGCTGTCCTGCATCATGACACCCATCTGTGTCCGCAGCGACCGTATCGTCGCTTTGGAGATATCGACGCCGTCAATCAGGATCTTACCGGAATCCACATTGTAAAAACGGCTGACCAGGTTGACAATGGTGGATTTTCCGGCCCCGGTAGGACCTACAATCGCATAGGTCTCTCCCTGATTGACACGGAAATTAATATGATCTAAAATCCGGTGTCCTTCCTCGTAGCTAAAGCATACATCCTGAAATTCCACATCGCCATGGATCGGCGGCATCTCCGTCGCCCCCGGTTCATCCTTTACCAGCACCGGCTCGTCGATGGTCTCAAAAATACGCTCCAGATAGGAAATTGCCGTAAGCAAGGAATTGTAAAAGGTGGCCAGCGTATTAATCGGTGCCCAGAACCTGCTGATGTATGCTGTAAAAAGAATCAGCGTACCCACCGTAAGTGGCATATCCGGCGCCAGAATCCAGCGGATCCCCAATATGTAAACAAATGCCGTGGTTACGGATGAAATAATCTCCACGCTTGGCCCCAATGTAAAGTTATAAGTAACAGCGTGCATCCAGGAGTATCTGTATTCCCCGCTCAAATGATTAAAGATTCCTGTGTTTTCCCGCTCCCGCACAAAAGACTGGGTCACCCGGATGCCGTTGATGCTTTCTGCAATATAGGCATTCAGGTTGGACTGCTTATTGGACTGAATCTGCCATGCCCGGCGCTGCCTGGTTTTGATAAAAATAATAACTAACACCAAAAGGGGCAGACCGCACAGGCAGACCAAGGTAAGCTTCACATCGCACATCAGCATAAAAATGATAATAAAAATCAAGTTACACAAATCTGCAATGGTGTTTACAATACCGTTGCTCAGCAAATCACTTAAGCTGTTTACATAATTGACCACACGCACCTGAATTTTTCCGTGAGGTCTGTCATCATAATAGGAAAATGGCAGTTCCTGCAAATGACAGAAAATCTCGGAGCGGATGGTATGGATGATGTCCTGGCCGATCACGCTCATGGTCTTAATTTTCAGTCGCAGAGCGGTTGCGGAGTAACTTGCAATCAGCAGCGTAAGAATGCTGACCACAATAATCATTTTCATATTTCCCGCCGGAATATAATCGTCCATGATGTGCTGCACAAACATGGGCACGATCATGGTCAGTGCACTGGCGCTGAGCATCAGGAAGAGAACGCCGGCCATTTTTTTCTTATAAGGTGATATGTAGCCCGCCAGTCTTTTTACCTGGTTGATATCAAATTTGGTTTCCAACACCTCATCCATGTCATATCGATTACGTGCCATGCTACTTCTCCCCCTTCTGTAGAACTTCTTTTTCACGGATCAAATCACTTTGATTCCCTTCATTGCCTGACCCTGCTTCCTTCTTCAAAGCTTCTTTTTCACGGATCAAATCGTAAGGAATCTCCCCATACTGGCTGCGGAAGGTAGACGCATAATATCCGCCCTGCGCCACTAAGGAATCATGAGTTCCCTGTTCAATGATGCGCCCGTGATCCAGCACAAGGATCCAGTCTGCATCTTTAATGGAAGAAATACGGTAGGCAATAATAAATACGGTACATTCTTTTTCTGCCTGAATATTTTTCAGCTGGCGCTGGATGTAATTTTCCGTTTCCATATCCACCGCGGAGGTAGTATCATCCAAAATCAAAATAGAAGGATCCTTTAAAAGCGCTCTCGCCAGAGAAATTCTCTGCTTTTGTCCGCCGGAAAGACCGACACCACGTTCTCCCACGATGGTGTCATAGCCGTCGGGCATATTTTTGATAAAGTGATTTGCATCTGCCATAATGGCCGCCTTTTTGACCTCCTCAAAACTGCTGTTGGGGCGGCCGTAGGCGATATTTCCCTCGATGGTATCCGAGAACAGGAACACATCCTGCATGGCCATTCCGATATTGTCACGCAGATTGTACAAATCCCGCTTGCGGACATCCACGCCGTCGATGAGCACTTCCCCGGAGGACGCATCATAGAAGCGGCACAACAGGTTCATCAGCGTAGATTTTCCGGAACCGGTGGAGCCGATGATACCGATGGTCTGACCGGCCTTTACTTTAAAGCTGACGTCCGTCACGATATCCTCCCCTTCCGGGTTATAGGTCACGTTGCGGAATTCCACGTTGCCGAGAATTTTCTTATGAACTCCGCCGGTGCGGGGTGTCTGTACCTTTGGCTCTTCACTGTAGGTGGAATAAATTTTTTCCACGGAGGCAATGAAGTTCTGCACATCATTGACACGCCAGCCTGCCATCTGCAGCGGAGCGCTTAACATCCACAGGTAACCGTTTACGGTAACAAAATTTCCCAGAGTCATCTCCCCCTGAATTACCATATGTCCGCCGTACAACATCAAAATGATCGTCAATGCGTAGGACAGTATTTCAAAAACAGGCAGATATTTCATCCAGATACCGGAGGCAGCCACCTGCGCATCCCGGAATTTGTCATTTTCCTTATTAAATTTTTCGATTTCATAATCCTCTTTGGCAAATGCTTTTACCACACGGTTTCCGCTGATATTTTCCTGTACCAGGGCATTCAGGGACGAAAAGCATTCCCTGTTGCGCTTGAAGGCGGGCTTTACCACTTTTGCCTGCCGCCAGGTGGTGAGGGCGGTAAAGGGCAGCACCAAAAGCATCAGCAATGCCAACCTGGTATTCACGGTAAAAATCATCAGCAACGCAAAAATAAACATCAGCACATACTGATAAACCGCGTAAATTGTGTATGCCACAAAGTGCCGGATGGCCTCCATATCTCCGGTCTGCCTGCTCATCAGATCTCCGGTCCGCTTTCTGTTGTAGAAAGCGAAGTCCTCCTGCAGCAGTTTGCGGTATACCTTATCTCGCACATCATAGAGCACTGCCTGGGACACTGATTCAAACACCATCTGATACAAAAAGCTTAAGACTGCCTTAAGCAGGGTCATTGCCAGCATAATCACCAACAGCCGGGGCAGCAGCCCATAATTTTCCGCCAGCACCACGTCATCCACAATTACACCGGAGATATAGGGATTGACGATGCAGAGCGCCACAATTCCTGTTGTCATCAAAAGCCCAAGAAACAGACGTCCCCGGTACTTTTTCAGGAATGAAAAAAACCATTTCAATGATTTCATAACTCCTCCTTGTTTTCCTTCCTGTTGTTTTCATGGTCTCTCCATTTTACCTTTCTGCCATACAAAAGAAATGGAATATCTTGCAAAAAAAATGTATTTTTTTGACAGTTTGAAAACCGACGTTTCACACCCTTTAAACTATTCAAAATTTATTTCAAAAATGTGTTTTTGTATTTACTTTCCGCTGCCAAATCAGTAAAATAAAAAATACAAACTTGTCAGAGAAGCAAATGAGGTACCTTATGTGTGACAATCAAGATAATCGTCAGAGTATTTTTGAGACGGACTTCAATCCCACGCTCCTATATACCTGGAAAGGGATTCGAACGCAAAACGAGAGCAGCTATCACAGCCACGACCACATCGAAATGGCTTTTGTGCTGTCGGGCAAATGCCGATACCGCATCGATGGCAATGTCTATGAGGTAGGGGAAAAAGATCTGATTATTCTGAATTCCGGTGTGAAGCATCAGGCTCTTGTGGTAGAAGGGACCCAGGTCCCCAGCACAGAGTTTTATGTGGCATTTTCTGATATCCGGATTGCGGGATACCCGGAAAATACGCTGCCGCTGCCGGAAGGCCGGTGTATTCTGCACACTACCGGAGACCTTTACCAAAAGCTTTTTAAAATCAGTGCCTCTATGGAGGCTGAAAATACTGCCCGCAAACCGGGGCATAACTATATGATGAAGTCCTATCTGGTACAGATGATTTTGCTGATTATCCGGGAACAGTACGAGCCTGTCAAAACCGGTCATGGTTATACTTTTAAAACGGCAAATAAAAAGTATGTGGTGGAACAGATTCTGAATTATTTTGAAGACCACTATAATGAGAAGATATCCTTAGACCAGATTGCAGAAAATATGTACCTGAGTCCTTTTTACATTTCCAAAATATTTAAAAGCGAGACGGGAGATACGCCCATCAACCGCCTGAT
>JAGASC010000340.1 GCA_017621905.1 Roseburia sp. | reverse complement strand
TTCTCTGGCGCGGCATTGCTGGCGGACGATTTCTTCGGAGTTCGCTTTATAGATAGAATCAGCAGCTTCTTGTAAGTATTCGTTATTTTGTGCGAGCATTTTCAATTCCTCCCATGTTCTGGCTTTGAAGATACGTGCCCAATAATCAACTTCGTAGACTTTATCTTCCTCTGTAGCTAACTTTGTCTGAGTTAAGTCTACCACAGAGAGGGTAAATTTTCTACTATATAAATGATGATTTTTTACATTTAACAATTGATAGGTGGCGTAAAATTCCGGATATTCGGGAAATAAAGTAAAATCAAGAAAGCCGATATGGTATACAGGAAGGGCATCTTCATATCTTTGTCCGCGGTAGAGCTGGTCAAAGGAGCGGCAGAGATACATAAGTGAACGTTCCGGCCAGTTATGCTCATTGGCAACCTGCATTTCTAAATTGATGAGTGTGTCATCATTTAACAGGATATTGATATCAAGAATAAATTCCTTTCCTGTTACATCACCGGCGAGGTCAATGGGGTTGGTGATTTCGATGGATTTGATTTGTTGCGGTTTCAAATGCAGTAGCGAGCAGATGAGGCCTGTCAGTACTTTTTCATTCTTTTGCAGAATGTAGCGGAACATATAGTTGTTGGTCATGTTATATTCAATGACCCCTTTGGCTTCCATAAAGGAAGTAAATTGATTGTTTTGCATAGGCAAAATCCTCCTTAGTAAAAATAACTTAATAATAAAAGCGTACTTGGAATCATGGCGAAATGCCTGAATTATAGACCAAGTAGAGTTTGTAAGTGGAACATTTGAAATATGTGCCAACGACTTACTTCATCAGAGTAACACATAGAAGGGGAAAATGCAATGATTTTTGTAGAATTATGTCTAAATATGAAAATGTCTAGTAATAGTGAAGGCATCTGAACTGTTGCAATGCCTAAAAGCGTATTGGCTATGCTATGTATTGGCACCACACCCTGCAGCGGGGCGTGGCACGGGAGTGGATAGCAGTTGAACTGCCGCCTGCTTTATGATAAAGTAAAGAGGTTGATGGTAAAAGGGGTATCACAGTAACAGGCCATACTCCGAATATGCCAGTCAATAAAAGGAGAATTGTATTTGAAAAATCAAACATATCATATCAATGCACCAGTCACCCGTACGATTGCCCAGGTTTCAGACCTGCATAATAAAGACGGTCAGCCCGTCCTGGCCTCGCTGCGGCAGCATTCCCCTGATATAATTGTCATCAGCGGTGACCTGGTTATGGGAAGAAAAACGAGAGAAGAAAAAATAATTATGGAGGAGGAAAAGAATATTCTCCCCTTTTTATACGGCTGCGTACAAATTGCTCCGACATACCTTTCGCTAGGCAATCATGAGGGGAGTCTTTGTGATGAGGATATGGATATTCTTGCGTCTACAGGCGTGACGGTTCTGGATAATCGGTGGATTGAAAGGGATGGTCTGCTGATTGGCGGTTTGACCTCTGCAATTGCCACAAATTTTGGACAATTCAGAAAGAAAAATAACACGGAGAATCCGATAAATGAGAAAAATTTGAAACCATACCAGTCGAGCCGCTCGCATTCCATGCGCCTATTCCCTGACAGTACCTGGTTAGACACATTTGAGCATCAGCCGGGCTATAAAATACTTCTTTCCCATCACCCGGAATATTGGTGTATTCAGGAACCGATGCTGATCAACCGGCATATTGACCTGGTCCTCTCCGGTCATGCTCACGGTGGTCAGATAAGATTTTGCGGTCACGGTTTGTTTGCTCCTGGTCAGGGGTGTCTTCCAAAATATACGTCCGGAATTCACGAAGGACCTTACGGCCGAATGATTATATCCCGTGGCCTGGCAAATACTGCAAAGATGATACCGAGACTTTTTAATCCGAGAGAACTTATCTATATTGAGCTTGGGTGACACTGCCCTGTACGATTCCGGCTTGCCAAAGCTCTGAGATAAGTGTATAATTTACGCTAATAACAATAGGAAAAAAGAGGTAACGGAACAGTTACCATGATAAGGAGAAAAACATGGGAAGAGACGTTATTATTGCATGTGATTTCAACAGCAAAGAAGAAGTAATTGCATTTTTAGGAAAATTCAAAGACGAGAAGCCATTCGTAAAAATCGGAATGGAACTTTTTTATGCAGAGGGACCGGAAATCGTTCGTACCATCAAGAGTATGGGACACAAGATTTTCCTTGACTTAAAGCTGCACGACATACCAAACACCGTAAAAAAAGCCATGTCCGTATTGTCTAATCTGGATGTGGATATGTGCAATGTGCACGCGGCAGGTACAAAGGGAATGATGCAGGCTGCCATCGAAGGTCTGACAAGAGCAGACGGTACAAGACCGCTTCTGATTGCGGTTACACAGTTGACTTCCACCAGTGAGGAAGTGATGCAGCAGGAGCTTTGGATTGACAAACCAATCGATGAGACCGTAATGCACTACGCAAAGAACACTATGGAAGCCGGCTTAGACGGCGTTGTGTGTTCTCCGCTGGAAGCCGGAAAGGTGCATGAGGTATGTGGCGGAAAATTCCTGACCATCACACCGGGCGTGCGTTTTGCAGACGGGGATGTGGGAGATCAGAAGCGTGTTACCACACCGGCAAAGGCAAAAGAGCTGGGCTCTGATTACATCGTGGTTGGAAGACCGATCACTCAGGCAGCAGATCCGGTTGCGGCATACCGCAGATGTGTAGAGGAATTTGTAGATTAAGGCTTTGAGAAGGAGACATAATGCTAAAAAAAGGGATAAGTGGAAGCACGCTGAAAATGATAGCCATTATTACCATGCTCATAGATCATGTGGGCGCAGTAATTCTGGCAAGGCTTATGATAGTGAATGGAATCAATGATCTGGATGCAGCCAATGAAACCCAGGTCATGGAATGGCTGAATGGAAATGCCGTGCTCTACGGCGTATACACCGTAATGCGGATCATCGGAAGAATCGCATTTCCGATCTTTTGCTTTTTGCTGGTACAGGGCATTGAACACACCAGTGACTGCAAAAAATATGCCCTGCGTCTTGGGGCATTTGCCCTGCTGTCGGAAATACCCTTTGATTTGGCCATAAGCGGCACCGTGTTGGAGTTCGGGTATCAGAATGTGTACTTTACCCTGTTGATTGGCCTGTTGACCATGATGGTATACCGCAGCATCGAAAACCAGGAACAATGGTCGCGGTGGGTTCGCTTTGGTCTGGGGATTCTTGTAATGCTCTGCGGCATGGCGGCAGCGCAGCTTTTACAGACAGATTATGGTGCGCTGGGAGTGTTTGCCATCATGATATTTTATATGTTTCGGAAGAACAAGCAGCATCAGCTGCTGCTTGGCGGAGCGGTCTTTTTGACCTCGGAGACCTGGGCCGTGGCGGCGCTCATTCCGATTGCGCTCTACAACGGTAAGAAAGGGTGGAATCTCAAATATGCATTTTATTTGTTCTATCCACTTCACCTGCTGCTTTTATATCTGATCTGCTGTGCAATGGGAATCGGCGGCATAGCGACAATCTAATTCATGACAATAGAAAGATTGCAAAGCGTGCTTTCTATTGTTGGGGTATACCGGGAATTGCGGCTATAAGAAAGGCTTGGTAATGATATGGAAATATCAAGAGAAACGAAAAAACATTTGATGCAGATAATTGCGTTTGCCATTATCCTCTACTGTGGAGTTCAGAATCTTGGCGCGGTCGTGACGGCGGTGCGTTTTGTGTTAAGCCTCCTGATGCCTTTTATGATAGGCGGTGCCATTGCGTTTGTTTTGAACGTTCCGATGAAAAAGATAGAAAAGCATCTTTTTCCGAAAAATCAAAAGATGACAAAGCTCAGAAGGCCTGTCGCCTATGTGCTGACATTGGCATGTGTGATAGGCATTATCGTTCTGGCAGTGGGAGTCATTTTCCCGGAACTGGGAAATACCGTCAGTCTCCTTGCGGCGCAGATTCCAAAAGCTTTTGACAATTTATCGAAATGGCTGGCCACCATACCGGAAGAATATCCTGCTTTAGCGCCCGCGATAGCAGATTTAAATATCGATTGGAGCTCTATCTCAAAGACAGCAGTAGATGTGGTGCAGAGTGTGGGGACCGGTCTGTTTGATTCAGGCGTGGGCTTTTTCTCGGGAATCATCAGTGGTGTCACAACCTTTGTCGTTGCCTTTGTTTTTTCCATTTATGTATTGCTCCAGAAGGAAAAACTGGGCAGACAGATTAGGCAGATTATGTATGCGCTGCTTCCGGATAAGGTCACGGAAAAATTTTTTGAGGTGGTGTCCCTTTCCGGTCAGATATTTTCCAGTTTTCTTTCCGGCCAGTGTTTAGAGGCGGTAATTTTGGGGACTATGTTTGTGATTGCTTTAAGCATTTTTAGAATGCCCTATGCCCTGCTGATTGGTGTCACGATTGCAATTACGGCACTGGTACCGATTTTTGGGGCTTTTATCGGCTGCGCGGTTGGTGCCCTGTTAATTGTCATGGTGGATCCCATACAGGCATTGTGGTTTGTGGTTCTGTTTTTGGTGCTGCAGCAGGTGGAGGGAAATCTGATTTATCCCCATGTGGTAGGCAGCTCCGTAGGACTTCCGTCCATCTGGGTTCTTGCGGCGGTTACGCTGGGAGCAGATTTGTTCGGAATCGGAGGAATCCTGGTATTTATTCCTTTATGTTCCGTGATTTATTCGCTTTTCCGTAAATTTGTGAAGGAAAGATTGAAAGAGCGTGGAATAGAAATTGCCGAAACGGGAACTGTTGTGGATAAGATAACGGCGGCGGATGACGATAAAGTGGAGTGATTAAGAAAAGGACCTTAGAAAGGGAGAAAAACTTTCTAAAGTCCTTTTTATCTATGACAATAGAAAGTTTGCGAAGCGTGCTTTCTATTGTGTAAAACCCGTCGGTACATAAGACCGCGGGATAGTTTTTTGCCGGAACTGACAGAACCCCAACAACCCCCGTCGAAACTCAACAGCTCCTTTTTGATAATATCAATCATACACGAGAAATATGACCAAATTTTGTCAATAAAATAAAGATACTCTTAAGAAGCTATAACAAATTAATAAAGTGCAGGCATATAGTTTGCGAACGCGATTTTCATGGCTGGATGCTCGTAACAGTGAGGGCATCTGAACTGTTACAAGAAATGTGAAAAATGTGTAGATAATTTGTTGAAAAATGTTATTTTACATAATATAATGTAGAATATTATGGTAACGGAGGAAGAAAAACATGAATTATTTTGAAACATTATGGCCACACATTTTAGAACAGCTTGAACTGCTGCTTCGCCTTGTCATTGCCTGTATCCTGGGGTTGGCGATTGGGTTTGAGCGGAAGAACAGAAATAAGATGGCGGGAGTCAGAACACACGCCATCGTTGCATTTGGAGCTGCACTTATGATGATTGTGTCCAAATATGGTTTTATAGATGTGGGAGACTTTGATGGGTCCAGAATTGCAGCGCAGATTGTCAGTGGAATTGGATTCCTGGGTGCAGGAATTATAGTTGTAAAGGATAATAATTCCGTCAGTGGATTGACTACAGCGGCAGGAATATGGGCTACCGCCGGAGTAGGTATGAGTATTGGCGCGGGACAGTATTTTATTTCAATATGCAGTGCAGCGCTGCTGGTAGCATTGCAGGAGGTTCTGCATCGGGTCGGCTTCCTATCGAATGAAGCATTCCGTGCGAATGTAAGGCTTACGCTGAAAAACAAGGTAAATATCCAGGAACTGGAGGATTACATAACAGGCGAACAGGTGGAGATAGCATCCGTCAAGGTAAACCGAAGTGATAAAGACAGCACAAAGATAGAAATGGAGCTGGTGTTTGCTCCACAGTATGATAAAGTGGCGTTTTTGAATCGTCTGTCTGCCTATCCGGGAGTGACAGCAGTCCGGGAGTGACAGCGATTCGGTAGTGATAGGAGGAAGACAAAAGTGAGTAAGTTTACATTGAGGCAATCCCTGCTGTTGCTTCTGACGGCAGCCATCTGGGGCATTGCTTTTGTTGCTCAGAGTGTCGGAATGGAATATGTCGGACCATTTACTTTTAGCACAGTGCGAAATCTGCTGGGAGCGGTTGTACTGCTTCCGTGCATTGCATTGTTAAAAAAGTTTAACGGAAAT
>JAGASC010000339.1 GCA_017621905.1 Roseburia sp. | reverse complement strand
GCGACTGATACGCACTCCACTCCACTTCGGCGCGTGTAATATCTGATGACATTATAGCATTTACTGTCTTTACAATCCATTTAAAATATGTTTTAATGATAAAATAAAAGTAATTGTTCAGGTCAGATCCATGCATTTACTGCATGGAACACCGGTAGGTGTACCGGCGGTGAGAAAACGCAGAAATTGCAAGAGCAAGCCCCCATCGCGGAGCGATTTTAATGGACTTGTGTTTGTAATTATGAAGGTACTGAATAATTACAAATAAAAAACTTAAGGAGGTTTGATATTTACGATTTACGAAAAAATGTGTTCCGAGCGGCAACGCTTAGAACAGAAAATCACATCTATTCAGGATGAAATCCGCGAGTTGCCGAATGGCAAACTCATCTGTGTTCGCAACGGCAACTACACAAAATGGTTCCAAAGCGATGGTCACAAATGTACCTACATTCCCCGGAAAAACCGAAAACTTGCTGAGCAACTAGCCGCAAAAAAATATTTATCATTGCAAAAAGAAGAGTTACTTCAAGAGCAAAAAGCCATCGATTTTTACCTCAGCCATCATTCAACCGACTGCCGTGCCCACCAATTACTCTCCGATCATTCAGGATATTCTGAACTGCTCTCTCCGTTTTTTACTCCATCCTCCCAGGAGCTTTTAGAATGGATGAATTCCCCCTATGAGCACAATCAAATGTATCCGGAACAACTCATTCAAAAAACCGGAGCAGGAATTTACGTCCGCTCCAAATCGGAAGCAATCATTGTCATGCTTCTACATATTCATAAGGTTCCATTTCGATATGAATGCGCCTTACATTTAGAAAATAATGTCATTTACCCTGATTTTACAATTCGCCACCCACAAACCGGTCAGATTTTTTACTGGGAACATTTCGGAATGATGGACAACCCAAATTATTGCCAAAATACATTTTCCAAACTCCAGACCTATGCTTCTAACGGAATTTATCCCTCACATCAATTGATTACCACTTATGAAACAAAAGATTACCCGTTAGATTCTGGTTTAGTAGAAACAATCATAAAGCATTATTTTCTATAGGAAGTCATTCGGCATATTCTGCTTTATTTGAGTGTTAGGCTACGTGTTTAATCTTCATTCATGTACTATGCAGCTGGCATTCTTCGTTTAAATATGAACGCAAATATACTATCATGTTAGGGAAATCCAGCTATTTGGACATATGCACTTTTTTCCTTTTATATTGTCCAAAAAAGTCACTCTGCTTTCCGAATATGCCTCTATTTACCTACTATAATCAATGCAATTGGACATATGGCAGAAATAAAATTTTCTATATCCAAAATTCCCCCAAATTTTGGACATAGAAGACTATTTTTTTTGCATATGGAAAATGTTTTTCATTTCCTATGCAAAAACAGGCTATTTATCATGGATTTCCTACTTTATCCTCACTTTTTGCATCTTTGTTGGACATTCCAGACAATGTTTTATTCTATATGTCCAAATCTCCTGTCCTTTGTCCGACTAATAAAAATTCCATATAATATCTCCGGCCCGGCACTTGTAAAAACTTCAACTCCAATTACGAACACCTTGCCTTCTGTTGGGAACTCAATAAACGCTATAAACATCCATTCACAAAAATTTCTGCGACTCGGCGGTATTTTTGTATCTTTTACATTTTAAATGACGTAATATATTTACACGCAACACTTTACATGCGGTAACAGGCTTTACATATACTTATCAAAGTAGGCTCCAATGAAAACGGGCAGCCCACTTTCCTTTTCCACAATAGCGTAAAGGAACGGACGATTCAGTATTACCCGCTTGGGCTCCTCCACGCTCTCCATGGCACTCTCAGCCACCATCTCCACCACCGTGGCAGCACCGGCTTTTGTTCCCAGTTCGTCCACATTGATATAAGTTTTGTGAAGGACACGGTTAATGAATATGTTATATCCTTCCCTGACAGTTCCCATTTTAGGGAATTCTGCCATAGTATCAGAAAATGCCCGTGGCATGCCCATTTCGGACAGTACCTCCGACAGTTCCAGCGAAGTCTCAGACTCAAATTTCGGCAATCCTGTCTCCACCGCTGTTCCTTCCGCCTCTCGGATTGTCTGCAAAAATGTTGTGCCATCCAGCTGATTTACATACTCCGATAATGACATGCCCTCCTCCGGCAGCAAAGCCACAAAGTCGTATCCGGCAGCATAGGATTTTAGAAATCCGTCAGCATATGCATCCTTTAAATAGCGGTGCTCCTCTCCGTACATCATGGAAACCTCCGTGATGCTGCCATCCTCACAGTAAAAATCAGCATCCCGCACCTGGTGTTCCTCGTAGACATCGGCCCACTCCGCCTCAAAGGCCACGGCATTGACCAGATACATGATGGCTTCCTCTGGAATTTTGTCCAGAATATCCTTTACCATGCCATCTGTCTCCCTTTCCACCCAACGATTGATATCTTTTAATGTACTTTCATCAAAAGGTGCACCATAAATCTGGGCATCATAGTCTTCGGCGCAGGTTTTCAGGAAATCCTCATCCACGGTAAAGTTTTCACTGGCGGTGTGAAACCATATGGAATTTGCCAGAGACAGGTGCGCTTTTTCAGCATCCGGCAGATTCCCGGAAAATGCAAGCAATCCCTTCCTTCCCTCTTCCACTGCAATGCCCGGATAAAGGGTGGCTTCCATCTGAGAAAGTGTTTCTCCGTCTGCCCCTTTCCGCGTCATTTCCAGTGCCATCATAACGGACAGCGGGGATACCATGGTGTTTTTTGCTTCACTTTGCGCCCCCAGACTTTGTTTCAACAAATTCAGGGCGAAATCAGTGTAGGCTCCGGCAAATTCCTCTGATATGGTCTGCTGCTTTGCATCCTGTGAAACAGACTGCTGCCCTGCATCCTGCGAACCAGCCTGCTCTCCTGTCCCCTGTGTGCCAGCCTGCTGCTCAGCATCCTTCGATGCAGGCTGCTCATCATCTTCTTTATAATTCTCCAGCCGGTATTGCTTTGTCAAATCCTTTGTGTAAGCGGACATACCGTCTCCAATCCCGCAAGCGCTGACACCGATTGCCATACATACTGCCACACTGCCTGCTGCCATATTGCTTATTACCTTTTTCATCCTACGATTCGTTCTCATAAAATTCCTCCTTACCTGAATGTTTTTGTGCAAACCTAACGCTACAAATTTTGTTTCTGCGTTTATCCTATGAAAAATATCTCTTCACAGGGTATGACGCAGACTTTAGAAGATAGTTGCAAAAATTCTCCAAAAATTCTCTAAAAATTCTTCAAAAAACCCGCCAAATTCTGCTGACAAAAAACTCCTGCTTGCGTCAACCTGAAAATACGGCTATAATATAAATTATCGGAAGCCGTCTTTGTTTCCGATAAAAGGCGCAGCTTTTGCGCCGTAATTCGATTACAGGGTTCGCAGGGCGGTTCCTGTAATATTTTTTGCCTGCACGTTTTTACGGAGTCGGCGGATAGAAAGAGATATGGGGGAAAGGAAGATTACATATGAATAAGAAAGATATACTTGAATTAAAACGACGTTTCAAAAAGGATGCCTGCACTTTTACCCGGCTGTGTGGCTGTTATGTGGATGCCGACCACAATAAAGTGACCACATTCGGCGAAACCTTTTTAAATCTGGAGGACGAGGAGTTTTACAAGTACCTGGAAATTGCAAAGAAAGTCATGTCCGGCACCATCGGGAACAATATTCTGGAACTGGAATTTCCCACCGCGGAGGAGGCTCCCGGCGGCAGGCAGCAATTTCTCATGGGTCTGCGGGAAAGCGCTTTAAAAAGTGATGAGCTGATGGATGCCTTTTATGATCTGGTCATCGACAGCTACAGTTATGTGGGAAATTACCTGATTCTCGTATTCCACGATGCCTACGACGTCATGACGAAGACCTCTGACAATAATAAATTAGATGAGTCGGAGGAAGTATACGAATATCTGCTCTGCGCCATCTGCCCCGTAACTCTGACCAAACCGGGACTGGGTTACCGCGAGGATGAAAACCGCATTGGACCGCGGGTACGGGACTGGGTGGTTGGCGTGCCGGACACCGGATTCGTATTTCCGGCTTTTACAGACCGGAGTACCGACATCCATTCCGTCATGTTTTACACCCGTGACACAAAAACCCCACACTCGGAATTTGTAGAATCCGGTCTGGGCTGCAATTGCAAGCTGACCGCTACTGAGAAAAAATTAACCTTCCAGACCATCGTCAAAGAAGTAATCGGCGAGGATGATGAAGAAAGCGAATCTCTGTTTTTAAACATTCAGGGAAATATCCATGATATGATTCCGGTGGTAGAGGATGAGACTGCGGAACCGGAACCCGTTATTCTGACCACCGCGGCAATCGCAGATGTACTGACAGAAAGCGGTGTTTCCGAGGAACAGGCCGTAGTAATTCAAAAAAGCTATGAGGATGTCTTCGGTGAAGAGCTGCCGGAGGCGGAACATCTGGTAGATCCAAAGCTGGTGGAAGCACACGGAAAACGAAAAGAGAAATTGGATTTGATACATCAGGTAGAAAATTTAAAACAGCAGCTGGAAGAAACACGCACCCTTCCGGTGTCCGATACTGAAGAAGGGGATGACGATATTCCCGCAGTGAAGACCTACGATGTCATCCTGCGCGTAAAACCGGAGAAAGTGGGCCAGATTCACTCTCAGATTATAGACGGCAAGAAATGTCTCGTTATTCCAATGGATGAGGACGAGCATGCAGCTGTAAATGGTGTGAATACAACGGTGTAGTTCATCTCTACATAACAGCCTATCTCCATTTTAAAGGTAAACAAAAAGGATGTCCTCCTGTCATTTTATGACTTGAGAACACTCTTTTTGTTTACGGAAATTATATGAAAAAACTGCTTTCTGTCTTTCTCCTAAGATATCATATAGCGCTCAGATCACCCGGCAGCCGGTCGTACTCTCTATGCATCCTTCAATTGCATTCTGATATAGCCTTCCATCTCATTCTTCGGTATTCCAAGCGTCAGGGATAACTCGCTGTAAAGCTCATTTTCCGCCATTCTCATATATTTTTCATCAAGAGCCGTTATCTTCTTACCCTGGGCGGTGCGCTCCTCCATACGAGTATGCAGTGTTTTTACAATACTGACCCACGCACGGTAATCACAGGTGCGAAGTGCCTCTTTGTATTTATTCTCCCGTTGCCTCTCATCCTGTACCCAGAGCATTTCAATCTCCGGAAGTTCCTGAATCAGCTTGTCTGCTTCTGCCTTCGTAATTACCCTGCGCATTGCAATCTTCTGGTTATCTGCGGGCGCATAAATCTTGCCGTTAGAATCTCCCAGTGGAGCGAGGACATAATAAAGCCGTTCCTTATCTGCCCCCGATATGTCAAGATGTGTAATGCCTTCTATCTGACACACGCCTTTGCTGCCATAAACAATATACTCTCCTACTTCAAACATTCTTCTCGTTTCTCCTTTCACATAGACGATTCGCCAGCGTAGGGCGCTAAAAACCTAATATTATTATAACACGTCGTTTTGTAAAATGTCAGTAAATTCTTGTTTCTGAACGCAATTTTGTGAGAATTGCAAAAAAACCTGCTTTATGTGTATTGTATATTTTTTTCTAACCCTTCAGCAGACCGGACTGCTACATTTTTTCGGCGTTTTGACGAAAAACTTTTCCTAAACAAATTTGCCTTGTCTAATTTGCATATTTTTTGTATAATGAATAAGAATTTTACACTTTTTTAATATTTTTTATATTTTTTTTATTGTCAGCTCATTCATTGGATACTATCATGGAACCCGTTTTTTTGCTGGCAGGATAGGAGATACCATGTTTCAAAAACGCTACGATGGACGCCGTGTTCACAATATCGATCCTTTTCAGAGGATCATACCTTATATCATGAAGACAAGGACCGACTCCATGAATATGTTCGAGGACCTGATACCATGCGAATCTTTAGATGCTTATATCAAAGAGAAGGCGGCAGAAGGCCTGAAAATCACCTATATGCACATCCTGATCGCCGCCATTGTCCGCTTAATCGCTCTGCGCCCCCAACTGAACCGTTTTGTCATGAACCACAGAATTTATACTAGGCCAAAAATCTGGGTATCTTTTGTTGTGCATCAGACGCTGCTGGATGGCAGCACAGGCACTACAATTAAACTGTGTTTTGAGGGAACGGAATCGATTTACGAAATCTGCGACAAGGTCAATGCGGCAATCCAGAAAGAAACCACCAAAAAGACAGAATCCAATGCCACGGATAAGCTGGCCGGGCTGATTATGAGTATTCCCTCTCCACTGATCAGCTTCGTTGTCAATACGCTTATGTTTATGGATCGTCACAACATGCTTCCCAAAGCAGTGTTAGAAGCGAGTCCGTTCCACACATCCTTCTTTTTGACAAACCTGAAATCACTGGGAATTAACCATATTTATCATCATGTCTACGAATTCGGCACCACCGGTCTTTTCATTGCCATGGGAAAAGAAAAAACCGGCCCCATCCTAAAAGGAGATGAAATTGCCGCTCAGAAAAATATGGGATTTAGCCTGGTTTGTGACGAGCGTTTCTGTGATGGATTGTATTTTGCGCTTTCCTTAAGACAGTTGAAAAAATTTTTAGCCAATCCGGCCTGTTTAGAAGAACCACTGGCTGCGAAAGTCGAGGATGTACTATAATACAATAGAAAAAACGCTCTGCGAGTTTTCTATTGTATTAAATAAGGGTGCCTTAATATCGTATGCATAAAACATACAATTTAAGGCACCCTTTTTGGCACAACTGAAATGGGTAAATCGTTGTGCCTGGTGTGATGACACACCGGGTTCTCCTGCCCGCAGAGCGAACAGGAGATGTATCATGTTATATTAGAAGGTAAAGGGAATTATCTCTGTACACGTCCGGAAGCATCGCCGCCAGCTAATTTCTTTACTTCATCCACGCTTACCATATTGAAGTCACCTTCAATGGAGTGTTTCAAACAGCTTGCTGCTACTGCGAACTCAATGGTTGCCTGTGGGTCATAGTCATTTAAGCAGGCATAAATCAATCCGCCGCCGAAAGAATCGCCGCCGCCCACACGGTCAACGATGTGCATTGTGTATTCCTTCGAGAGGCACGCCTCCTTACCGTCTTAAAGCATGCCTGCCCACTTGTTGTCGT
>JAGASC010000338.1 GCA_017621905.1 Roseburia sp. | reverse complement strand
CGGATTGTGGCGGATTTGAGAAATGATGTATACAAAAAGGCGCAGCTGCTGCCGATGCGGTTCTATGACCGGACCTCTACCGGTTCCGTGATTAACCGAATCAGCGGAGATACCTCGACGATTCAGGCATTTACCCTGCGTGTGACTCAGGAGGTTGTGGTTCAGTTCTTCCTGCTGATCGGTATTATCGTGATTATGTTTGCCATGAACTGGCAGCTGACCTTATTGTCCTTAATTCCGGTTCCTTTTGTGGCAGTGGGTTCCCGTATTTTCGGCAAGAAAATACACCCGTTCTACCGCAGAATCTGGCGCCGCTGGTCCGCTGTCACTTCGATCCTGACGGACACGATCCCGGGCATCCGTGTCATCAAGGCCTTTGCCAATGAAAAGAGAAGTGTAGATACCTTTCAGGCATACAACAAGGAGTGGCTGAAGACCGATATGAAAGCCTCCAAAATCACCACACTTTTCCCAAACATCGTGGGCTTTGTGGTCACCTGCGGTTCCCTGCTGATCTGGGGCGTGGGCGGTAAGCTGGTCATCGACAATCCGGAATTTGTTTCCGCAGGTCTGTTGGTATCCTTTATTTCCTACACCAACATGTTCTACGGACCGGTCAACTTCTTTGCAAACTTTAATGACTCTTACCAGAATGCATTGAATTCGGCGGAGCGGGTTTTAGATATCATAGATTCCGAGCCGGAAGCAAACTTTGCCGCGGGAAAACATCCGGACAAGCTGAAAGGAAAGATTGAGTTCCGAAATGTAAGCTTCTCCTTCGACCGCTCGAAAAAAACTCTGTCCAATGTCAATCTGGTCATTGAGCCGGGCGACATTGTGGGTATCGTGGGAACCACCGGTGCAGGAAAGTCCACGCTGATCAACCTGCTGATGCGTTACTACGATCATTACGACGGAGAAATCCTGATGGATGATATCAATATCCGTGACATTGACATGGAATTTTACCGGTCTGAGATTGGCTATGTGCAGCAGGAACCGATGATGTTCCACGAATCTATTTTCAAAAATATTGCTTACGGTTGTGACCATGTTCACGTGGAAGAGGTCATCCATGCTGCCGAAGTGGCAAATGCTCATGAATTTATCGCACGAATGCCGGATGGATACGACACCATCTTAGGCGAGCGCGGAACCGGACTCTCCGGCGGTGAACGCCAGCGACTGTCCATTGCCCGTGCGGTGCTGCAGAATCCGAGCATTCTGTTGTTCGACGAGGCAACAGCATCTGTGGACTCCGAAACCGAAAGCCTGATTCAGGATGCCATTGAGAATCTGATTCACGGAAGAACCACGCTGATGATTGCCCACCGCTTATCCACCCTGCGCAAGGCAAACAAAATCATTGTTGTGGATAAAGGTGAGATTATCGAGATGGGCTCTCCGGAAGAATTGATGGCGCAAAAGGGTAAATATTACAAACTTGTTCAGATTCAGACGATGTCTGACCAGACCCGTAAATTGAAAGAGGAAGAGAGGTTTGACTGATGGCACGCTTGTATATTGAAAACGACATGGCGCGATTTACGCGCAAGGACATTACCCATGTGGATATGGAACTGTACGACGGACGCAAATTTGAAAACCTGGAGCCCCACCGGCTGTTCCCCCTCTCCGGTCTGGAAAAATACATAACGCTGCTGGATGAGGAAGGGATTGAAAAAGCCATTATCCGTGACATAAATACCCTGCCCCAAAGGGAGCGCAGCATCATTGAGAATTGCCTGGAGGAATACTATTTGATTCCAAAAGTGACGAAGATCCACTCCTGTATCGAAAAATTCGGTGTGTTATCCATCGATGTGGATACGGACCGGGGCCCCGGAGTCATCGAGATTCGAAATATTCTCCACGGCATAAAGCTGCTTTACGGTGTCCGCGTACTTTTCCGTGACAGCAATGATAACAGATACGAAATCCCTGATCTGCGTCTGCTGGATAAGCGCAGCCGTCAGCTCATCGATTCATTCCTGTAACTTATATAAAAAGTAACTGTTCCGTATCTTCACAGTTACTACCAAAACTATTTAGGAGGAACCAACATGAAACTTATTCTTGCAATCGTAAACAATGATGACAGTGCACGGGTATCTTCCGCATTGACAGAATCCGGCTTCGGTGTTACCAAGCTGGCAACCAGCGGCGGCTTTTTGATGGTCGGCAATACCACGCTCCTGATTGGTACTGAGGATCACCGTGCCAACAGAGCGATTGATATTATAAAACGGTTTTGTGCCACCCGCAAACAGGTCAACACTTCCACTTCCTCTTTCGGTCTGGGCATGAACCACATGAGCATTCCGGAAGAAGTGGAGACAGGAGGCGCTACAATTTTTGTGCTTGATGTGGCGCAGATGGAGAAAATTTGATTTATGTACAAAAACCGCTATACCGGGAAAAATACCTGATATAGCGGTTTTTTTGATACGCCGTAAATTTGCTTTTTTCGTAATTATTCAGTACCTTCATAATTACGACCGCAAGCCCATGAAAATCGCTCCGCGATGGGGGCTTTCTCGCACAATATTTAAGTTATCACACGGCCCATGCAGTAAATGCATGGACCTGACCTGAACAGTTACCTTTTTTCTATTTTTTTCTCCCATCAATCCGTTTCAGCAGACCGGCCGTAAGATACTTATTAAAGAGATTGATAAAATATCCGAGGCCAAAAGCACTGACTAAAGTGCCAAGTCCTACAATGCCCCCTGCTAGATAACAGATCAGTGCAAAGAGGGCATCCAGGGATATCCTATAGCAGAAATAAGGAACCTTGGGCCAGCGGTCCGTTAAAATCATGGGAAGGCTGTCATAGGGAGCCACTCCCACATCGGCGCCCTGATAGAGGGATAAGCCGAGGCTACAGACGATTACGCCAAGGAAAACCACAATCACCCGCTGCCACATGGCCTGGGGCTCATTTACTGTATGCGCCAGCAGGAAGTTGAAAAATGTGGAAAAATATCCCAGCAGCAGAGCATTTACGAAAGTACCCACACCGATGTATTTCCTACCTGCAAAAATTTCGATCAACAGCAAAACAACATTGAGCATTACCTGGAAATTGGCGTAAGGCATGTCAAGAAATGCTCCCATCGCCATAACCATTCCGTTAAAAGGATCATTTCCCAGACCGGACAGCCTGAAAATGCTTACGCCCAGACCTATAATCACATTTCCCAGTATCATTACCAGTATACGGCCTATACACATTTTCTTAAAGTACTCTGCTAACATTTTGTTTTCTCCTGTTGCACATTATTTTTTGCGCTTTCTTATAAGGCAATCGTTTAAAACATACGGCACTTTTCATTGTTTGTCAAGTGCAAAAAGGACTGTCTACCAAGCAAAATATAGTACCCAAAATATAGCAGGACGACAACCTATATCCTGTTTGTTACCTCTCCACCAACTCTTCCATTCTACATCCCAATGCTCCGGCAAGCCGCAGCACGTTTGTAACCTGAGTCTTATTAATATCACGCTGTCTCTGCTCAAATAGCTGGATTTGGCGCAAGCTTACGCCGGACAGTTCTGCCAGTTCGCTTTGCGACAGACCTACCATCATCCGAATGCGTTTTAAATTTGTTTCAGGATAAAAAGACTTCATTTTTTCATCCATGACCGAAACAAATTTTATGATATCGGCTTCGTGCAGGGTTGGGTACATATGAAGTATTTTTTCCATGGGTACTGCCTGGTGTATTTTTGAAAAAGAATGTCCTGAAAACCACTGATAATAGCACAATGCCCAGCCGGACCAGTATTCCGGTGACTTATCCAGGTACATCTCGTCCTCTTCATAATCCAAAGGAAAACCGCTTTTCTCCATGACCTCTCTGACCAGCTCGCAGCCGGTAATTCCTGAAACGTATCTGGGATTTCCTCTTCCAAACTGCTCTGCAATACCGGTTACCAGAAATTTTGTAAAATAATCGTCCGGGTTCATCTCACAGGTGTTTACGGCAAAATCCATCATGTCCCCAAGTATCTGCCTGGCGCGTTCCAGATAATCTTCACAATAAGCGTGCATCTCCATTTTTCATACCTTCTCTCATAATATCCATCATAAATACATCATTTATATCGATACTGCTACTCTTATTTTTCCGGTATTCCCGTCGGGCTTCCTTGTCTCTGGATGCTTTTTTTACAAAATATTCTTCTTTGAAAGCTTCTTCTGCACCAAGGAAATGAATCGCCTGGAAAGCTTTTTCGCTTTTCAAAACGATTTGTTCTCCTAACTTTCCGAGGCGCATGGCTTCTGAAAGTTTCTTCAGAGAAATGGTGTTTGAAACAAAATCCTGTGCAAAGGAAAAATAGGAATCGTCTGCCCGATAGCCGATGATAATATCGTATTGTAAAGTATCAATCAAAAAATGTTGCTGTAAATACTTCTTTGCCTCTTCCGCTATGCTTGAGTTCTGCCAGTAGGTTCTGTTTTTTGTTAGAATTGCAAGCCAGTTTAGGATATTGTACTCCGGGGAATTTAAATTGAGTATTTTTAAACCGATGAGATCTAATTCATATTTATTTGCATAGCCGTTGGTGTCCTTGGCACAGGCCCATTCTTTGGCAAGCTCTTCGCTTTCTGTACAGTAGAAGCCGCGTCCATAATCATTTTGTCTGGCACCTTTTCCGTATTCCGGTTTTTCAATGATGTATTGGGAGCCATGGTAAATTATTTTTTTCACTTTATCACCTGCTTTTTCTTTTATTATATCGCTGTAGCGATATAATTGCAATCTTTTTTATAAAAGCTATCATGTTCTTTGAACCAATAGTAATATTTCTTACTTCATAAAGATATTTAAAAAAATGACCGAAACCACACCGGCATAACATGAAAAAGTCAATTGTACCGCATTCCACGAAAAAACCGTT
>JAGASC010000337.1 GCA_017621905.1 Roseburia sp. | reverse complement strand
TCAAAAACCAAATATTGGTTTCAAACCAGAGTAATTTGAACCAATTCTTTCGAATGGTAAATTCCATTACACAGGAAATGTATGACGTCTGTATTTCAGTGACGAACAGTGAGGAGTGTATTAACTATTCCTATTATTCGAATTATTATTCCAAAAAGGCACCATATCAGACTTTGGTGGTAAAGGAAATGTTGAATAAGTTTCAGAAAGAGAAATATTACGATATTTTTGCATATTTTCCCACGGAGGACAGGATTATTTCCGGTACCAATGCTTCTTTGACATCGGATTATTATTATGATACCTATTACTCCGGTACCGTGACAGAGTTCAGACAGGAATTCTACGACATTTTGGAATGTGAGGCCAAATGTCCGACTTTTTTTGTTATGAACCGCGGCAGTGCAGATTCTTATTTGTGTGTAGCCATGAAGCAGCCGAATTATAAGGAACCGGAGCTGAGTTATGTGGCGGTGGTCGTATTGGAGAAGGGCTTTATCAATCAGCTGATTGAGGAAGGTGGCGATACCGGCGGTATTATTATGATGTTTGATGAAAATGGGGAAATCCTTTTGTCCAATGGTTCGGATTCTACAGCGTGGCATTTAGAGGGGGATAGCGGAACGGATGCGTTTTACGAGGTGGAAGTGGATCAAAAGACCTATATGATGATGGTGATGGAAGCGGATGTGGTGGATGGATATTACGCGTCGGCGATATCCTTGGATTATTTCTGGAAACAGCTGTATCGGATGCGTATCATTTGCGGAAGTGGAATCGCGATCTGCGTTGCTGTCAGCATACTCATTGCATATAAAAACACGCTGCGTACCTATCGGCCGGTAAAGGATGTGGTTACCAGGCTGCAGGAACAGGCAGAAAATGACTACAACGAAAGAGAACATACAGAATTTGAATTTATTACGGCTCTTTTTGAAAAACAGAAAGAAGAGAGGCGGACATTAAAGAGAAAGCTGAATAATACAGAAAAGTTGCGCCGTGAAAGAACGCTGATGGCATTGATGAATGGAAGTGTTGATGGAAAAGAGGCAGAAGAGGATAGTTTGCTGAAAAATGGAATTGAATTGTGTTCCGATTATTTTATGGTTGGTATCGTTTGGATCGAGACGAAAGATGAAATGGAGCTGCTGTCATTTATTTTTCGCAATGTGATTGAGGAATTGTGCAACAGAGAACATAAGGGCTATGTGGTTACCGGTGATGAACCCAGATATATCATATTGATGAATCCGCGGGAGATGGATGATGAGGAAAAAATGAAGGAGATACTGCTGGAAGGAGAGGCTTTTTTAAAGCAGCATTATCATATGAATATGATCATTGCATTGAGTGATATCCATGAGGGAATCGAGGAGATTCCAATGGCATATAAGGAAGCAGAAAAAGCTATCAGTTATCAGTATTTGCTGGAAGACAGGCTTATCATAGAATACCGGCAGATTGAAAATAGAAAGCTTCATTATCCGGCTTCCTCAGAATCCAGGCTATCCAGAATGCTTAACAAGTATGTAAAGGAACAGGAGAACAGGAAGACACCGGATATTTTTGTGGCAGAGCTTATGAGATTGTATGAAATCGATGAGAATGCATCCATGGAGACGGTAGAGTGCTTTAAATATGAGATTGCCAATACGGTCAACAGAGCAATGATTTCCGCCGGTTATTCTGCCGAGGAAGGTGGAAGGGCATCCAATGAACTTCTGGCAAGACCTGCCATGAGGCAGTTTAGGGATGAACTTGTGCGTCTGCTGGCGCTGCTTTGCCAGAAGGAACGGGAAAAGGAGCAGCAGAACGATGTCTGCCGGTTTGCGAAACAGTATATTGAAGAACATTTTTCAGACCCGGAGCTGTCGGTTGTCGGTGTGGGGGAACAGGTAAAGCTTTCGAGTGCATATCTTTCCAGGATGTTCAAGGAGAGGTATGGGGTTTCCATTTTGACCTATATTGCGGAGACAAGGATTAACAATGCAAAAAAGACACTTCGGGAGACAGAAAAGAGTGTTCAGGAGATTGCGGAGGAAAGTGGATTTTTAAGCAGCAATGTATTTATCAAAAGCTTTAAAAAGCTGGAAGGAATCACACCGGGAGCTTATCGGGAATTATTGGAAGAAACAAAGCAGTTATGAAGCTTCGGAACAGTTATGAAATGAAAAATGAAGCTTTGAGCGATTGACGGTAAAGTGAATGATAGTTGTCTGCATATTTTGAGCGATTGATGAAAAAACGAATGATGGCTGTTTGCGTATTTTGAGCGATGATTTACAAATTGAACGATATACCTTTGAAAAATGTCATGCTAGGATAAAGGGCATGAGGGAGCACCACAGATGTTGAAATATACGGGGTGACTTTTCCGAAAAAACAAAAAAAGAAAGGGAAACGAACATGAAGAGAAAAAGAATTTCACAGTTACTTGGTCTTGTTCTTACTTTTTCCATGGTATTTGGTATGGTAGGATGTGGAGACCAGAACAAAGCAAACAACAGCGAGGATGCATCGGTGCAGAGTAATGCCGATACGGAAAAAGAGGAAGAATCGGAGAAAGAAGCCGAGGCAGTAAGTGAGGAAATCACCTATCCGTTGGACACTACGGATACATTGACCATTTGGTCGAAGAATCAGATCAAACCGGTAGCTTCTTATGCTGATTATACAGAATCCCCATTTCACACAGGACTTGCTGAAAATACGGGAGTAGAAGTGGAGTGGACTTACCCGGCTGAGGGCGCGGTAGCTGATCAGGCATATAATCTGTTATTAACGGAAGATGAATTACCGGACATCATCTTTACAAACGTAACCTCCGGTGAGGCAGAGCAGCTGATCAATGACGGTGTAATTTATGATCTGACAGAGTATTTGCCGGTTTATGCACCGGACTACTGGGAGACGATTCACAAAGACGAGTATGTGAATGTACTGCAGTCTCTGACAACAGACAGCGGAAAATTCTATGGAGTAGAGAATTTCTGCGAAACAGAGTATAACGTTACTTATGTAGGCCCTGTAATTCGTCAGGATTGGTTGGATGAGTTAGGACTGGAAACTCCGGTCACCATGGAAGACTGGGAAAACGTGCTGGTAGCATTTAAAGAGAATTACGGCGCGACTCTGGGATTCTTTACCGCAAGACTCAATAATATTGGTATCGGATCCGGAACCGGTGCTTATGGTACGTTCTCTACCAATTTCTATGTAGATGAGAATGGAAAGGTTCAGTTGGCACAGGCACAGCAGGAGTGGAAAGAATACATGGCATATCTCCACAAATGGTGGGATATGGGCCTGATCGATAAGGATTCCATCACCATGGATGATGCTGCCGTAAGAACAAAAGTGTTGAATGGCGAAATCGGTGTTTCCTTTACCGCATGTTCCCAGCTGACCGCATGGGTGGGTGATGCTGAGGCTGAGGGGACCGGTGCAAATTGGGTAGGCTTTGACTATCCGAGAACCGCAGCGGGAGAACCTACTTGTATGATTCAGGCACGTTACAGCGGATCCCAGGGATGGTGTGCAATGGTTACGACTTCCTGTCCGGAAGATAAGCTGATCACTGCGTTAAAATGGCTGAACTATGGTTATACCGAAGAAGGTCTGATGTACTGGAATTATGGTACAGAAGGCGTAAGCTATTATCTGGATGAGAATGGACAGCCGCAGTGGACCGAGCTGGTAACAGAAGATCCGGATGGTGCTTCCAATGCCAGAGTGAAATACAATGGAACCAGTGGTACCGGTATTTCTATTCAGTTGGCGCATATGGTAGAAATCGGATTTGCAGAGGCCGCAGCAGAGGCAGTATATAAATGGATCGATAACACGGAAGCATCTGATCACTGTTTGCCAATGATTTCCATGACAGATGAGGAAAGTGCAAGATACTCTGATTTGATGACATCCATCAATACTTACGTAGAAGAAACAGGAATGAAGTTCATGACAGGAGATGTATCTTTAGATGATTTCGATGCTTTTGTGGAAGAATTGAATGGAATGGGATTGGAAGAGGCTCTGGAAATTCAGCAGGCAGCCTATGACCGTTTTATGGAGTAAGCAGTTTTTTAGGAAGGGAAAGAAGCGCCGCAACTTGGAAGAGGGGAGCGGCGCTTCCTGCGATTGGAGGATATATGAGTAATTTGGTTTCATTTGGGAAGCGTGCGGGGCAGGACTTTAAAAAGAATAAATATAAATATTTGATTGTGCTTCCTGTGCTTGCGTATTTTCTGATTTTTCACTATAAGCCCATGTATGGAATTGTGATTGCATTCCAGCGATTCCGGGCCAGTGTCGGTATTTCCGGGAGTCCATGGATCGGACTGGAAAATTTCCGGAGATTTTTCAATGATATTTATTTTTGGAGAGTGCTGCGGAACACCTTTACCGTCAGTGCCCTGACCATTGTTTTTTCATTTCCAATGCCGATTCTTCTTGCTTTGATTATCAATGAAGTGCAGGTCAAGTGGTTCAAAAAAACGGTACAGACCATTTCCTATATGCCGCATTTTATTTCCATGGTGGTGGTCTGCTCCATCATCAATTCTTTTTGCCAGACCAACGGTATTTTAAATGAAATGATTGTTTTTTTTGGCGGGGAAAGGACGAATCTGTTGTCGGAAAAGGAGATGTTTTATCCAATCTACGTGATTTCGGATATCTGGCAGACCATTGGCTGGGATTCCATCATTTATCTGGCGGCATTGTCGGGCATTGACCAGGAGCAGTATGAGGCTGCAAGGGTGGACGGTGCGGGAAGATTAAGACAGATCATATCCATCACGCTGCCGGGACTTCTGCCTACCATATCAATGCTGCTGATCCTGCGGCTGGGCAGTATTTTAAGTGTAGGATACGAGAAGATTTTGTTGTTGTATCAGCCTCTTACCTACGAGGTGGCAGATGTAATTTCGACTTATGTATACCGGAAAGGTCTGGTGGATGCAGATTTCAGCTTCAGTACAGCGGTAGGGCTGTTCAATTCTGTGATCAATATTGTTTTCCTGCTGGTGGCGAACAAGGTCAGCAAGAAGATGGGCCAGAGCGGATTATTCTGACAGAAAGGACTGCGATGGGATGAAAAAATTAAGAAAAAGAAAATTGGGAGACTGGGTTTTTGATATTATCATTTATGTGATTTTGATTGCACTAGTAATTGTGACCCTGTACCCCATGTGGTATGTCATCGTGCTGTCCTTCAGTAACAGCACTGATATCACAAAATATACCGGCATTGTGTTATGGCCGGAACGCTTTACTCTGGGAGCCTATCAAATGGTGTTTGAGCACCCGACGTTGATGGCCAGCTTTAAAAATACGATTCTGGTGTTGCTCGGTTCTCTGCCGCTCAGCATCATATTGACTGTGCTCTGCGGGTACTTTATGGCAAGCAAAGGCATGCTTTGGAAAAAAGCGGTAGTAGGGCTGATCATGTTTACCATGTTTTTCAGCGGCGGATTAATTCCCGGATTTTTGAACATCAAATCCCTGGGGCTTTACAATACCTTATGGGCGCTGATTATTCCGGGATGTATAAGCGTATATAATTCAATTATCTGTAAAACAGCAATTGAAACGATACCGGAAAGTCTGTCGGAATCGGCATACATTGACGGTGCAAATGACATTCAGGTAATTTTTAAAATTATTTTGCCGCTGATCAAACCTACCCTGGCGGTGTTGACATTGTATTATGGTGTGGCGCGCTGGAATGACTGGTTCCAGGCTTCCATTTATATTAAAGACACGAATCTGTTACCGATTCAGAATATTATCCGTGCAGTGCTGCTGGAAAATGATATTGCATTAAACAGTGCAGGCGTTGGAGATAATTTTAACACATATGCGGAGACACTAAAATATGCAGCAATTGTGATATCCACAGTGCCGATTTTGTGCATTTATCCGTTCTTGCAGAAATATTTTACAAAGGGCGTTATGATTGGAGCAGTGAAGGGATAATTGCATGTGAATTTGCGCTATAGCTGTGAATTTACATGGGAGATGAATTGGCGTTCTTTATAGAGAGCGAAATGAGAAAGGAAAGTGTAAGTATGGAAAATCAACAATGGGCCAATGAGATTTCGGATAAATTGAAGGAAAAACTGAACGTTGTTGCACAGCGGAATTTACATAATATTCCATTAACCACTGGTCCGGATGGAAGATATGATGACAGAGGAAAACAGGATATTTGTTTTTGGACCAATGGCTTCTGGGGCGGTATAATGTGGCAGATGTATTATGCCACAAAAGAGCCTCTGTACCGGGAAATTGCCCTGGAAGTGGAAAAAAAGATGGATAAGAATCTGATGACTTACCAGTGGATGGACCATGACAGCGGCTTTAAATGGCTACCCACTGCTGTAGTGCATTATAAGCTGGAAGGGGATCCGGAATCTTTTAACCGGGCGATGCTGGCAGCAGGGAATCTT
>JAGASC010000336.1 GCA_017621905.1 Roseburia sp. | reverse complement strand
GGAACGTTAAACAATTTGGATTTCTCCAAGTATCATTATAGATGAATGTGCATAATCGAAAAATCGGGAAAGAGACAAGGATAATTTAAGGAAAAGATTGATTTTCACAAAAAGTTATGGCGATTTCATGAATCGTGTATATGATTCATGAAATCGCCAGCGTGAAGAGGGCAGCAATTGGTATGATTTCGAATAATAAGCGGAAATCCCCGGTTAGTCCAGTGTTGGATAGTTTATAAAGATAGATAATGCCGTATGGATTTCAGCGCTGATTTTTCCAGTCGGCTTACCTGAGCCTGGGAGATGTGGATTTCATCCGCCACCTCCATCTGGGTTTTCCCTTCAAAAAATCGCAGCTTTAAAATAAAGTTTTCCCTCTCATTCAGACGGGACATGGCATCACTTAAGGAGAGCGCCTCAATCCAGGTGTCCTCCTTATTTTTTTTGTCACTGATCTGGTCCATGACGTAGAGGGTGTCGCCGCCGTCTGTGTAGACCGGATCATAGAGGCTGACCGGGCTTTGGATGGCATCTAAGGCGAGAATGATTTCCTCCTTGGAAAGGCCGGATTCCTTTGCAATTTCCTCAATGGTAGGCTCTTTCATGGAGGTCTTGGATAAAAATTCACGGGCATGGATGGCTTTGTAGGCGGTATCCCGCAGGGAGCGGCTGACCCGGATAGCATTATTGTCCCGCAGATAACGGCGAATTTCTCCAATGATCATCGGTACGGCGTAAGTGGAAAATTTTACTCCCATAGTGGGATCAAAGTTGTCGATGGATTTGATCAGACCGATGCATCCGATCTGAAACAGATCATCTACGTTTTCCTGGTTGCCGGAAAAGCGTTTGATGACGCTTAGGACCAGGCGAAGATTTCCCTTAATGTAAGTTTCTCTGGCTTCTAAATCTCCTTTGCGAATGCGGTCGAAAAGATCTTTTTTTTTCTTCTTCTTTGAGTATGGGGAGCTTTGCGGTATTGACGCCGCAGATTTCAACTTTGTATGAAGCCATTGTTTCGTATCCTCCGGAGTTCTTTTTTTGAAAGGGGTCTTGGGGTTGTATTTTTTCTGTAACTTTTTCTCTCTATGAGGATGCTTCATTTCGGATATTTTTATGCAGTCAGAATGTCCAAATCGGAGGAGATTCTGCGATGATTTTTTGGAAAGAGGGAAAAGTTTTTTGCGTTAAATTGGCATTGTGATGGCGCGGAATTCATTTGGTGAAGCAGGAGCAAAGCAGTGGCGTGGAATTCATTTGACGAAGCAGGAGCAAAGCAGTGGGCCAGGAACGTTGTGTGTTCATTTGCATACAATATGAAAAGAGTAATCTTGGGGCATGGAGGATATTTATGTCAGAAATAACACTGCGCAAATACCATGGGCTGGGGAATGATTATCTGGTCTATGATCCGATACGCAATGAAGCCCTGCTGCAGGAACGACAGATCAGGCAGCTGTGCAGCCGGAATATCGGCGTTGGCGCGGATGGGATATTGTATGGCCCTGTTTTGGAAGACGATGAGATAAAGGTGCGAATTTTTAATCCGGATGGAAGTGAAGCTGAAAAAGGCGGAAATGGCATCCGGATTTTTTCACGGTATTTAAAGGATGCGGGATATGTGGAGGGAGAAAAATATGTGCTTACCACAAAAGCAGGGAAAACAGAGGTGACCTTTCTAAGTGCCGATGGCAGCCGGATGCAGGTGGATATGGGCTACCCGAAGTTCCAAGCGAAAGATATTCCTGTGGTCGGGTTTGGTGAGGAGATTATTGGAGAATCTATTTTTTTCTGTGATAATTTTTACAATGCCACCTGTGTGTCCATGGGAAACCCGAACTGTGTGATTCTGTTGGAGGAAGCGGATTCCAAAAAGGCGATGCAGCTGGGGCCATATGTGGAGCGGTCGAAATATTTCCCGAATCGAATCAATCTGCAGTTGTGCCGGGTCATAGACCGGGGGAATATACAGATTGAAATCTACGAGCGGGGAGCAGGCTATACCTACGCTTCCGGCACCGGAGCCTGTGCGGCGGCCGCGGCATCCCATCGGATGGGCTTAGTGGATGATGTGGTCACGGTACATATGCATGGCGGTGATCTGCTGGTGGAATTTGCGGAGGATGGAAGAATTGATATGACAGGGCCGGTGGTCTATATCGGAAAGATTACGCTGGCGGAACATTTTTTTGCGTAATTAAAAAACTTGGTTCATGAAATTTTCGGTCCTGGGGCAAAAAAGGTTACTATTCACAGAAAAATGATTTCAAATTGTACCCTCGTAAAATTCAGAAAGCTGTTTTATTAAGCGCTATGGGCATATACAAAAAAATTGATTCTCTATGCCCAAATAGGAGCCTAAAACAGCAGAAAAAAGCTATTTTTTAAGCCATTATGGGCATATACAAAAAAAATTGCTTCCTATGCCCAAAAAAAACGAAAAATCGTGGGCATAGGAGAGTGATTTTTTTGTATATGCCCAAATGAGCGAAAAAGAAAGCATATTTGCCTGGAATCCCAGTGAATTTTGGGC
>JAGASC010000335.1 GCA_017621905.1 Roseburia sp. | reverse complement strand
TTTTTCTCGTGGGACTCGTCCAGATTTTTCAGTCGCTGCATTGTGCTTGATACGTCGATGGTGCGGTTTTTCAGCGATATGTCTTCCCAGCGCATGGCGCAGACCTCGCCAATGCGCAGCCCGGTCAATAAGGCTAATAACACCCCGAATTTGCATTCATCCATGTCATTGAGAAGATATTGGACCAACCGCGATTGTTCTTCCTGGGAAAGGACCCTCATCTCCTTTTTCGTTTCTTTCGGGTAAATCACCTCAATGGCTGGCATTGTTCCGGGGAATTGTTTGGCAGTATAATGCAGGATAGCATGCAGTATTGTCAGAATATCCTTTACTGTCTTTACGGAAAGACCATCTTCACAAAGCAATTCATGACTGAATTGTTCGATGAGCAAAGATGATAACGCCGTCACCAGGCAGCCCCCCAATTTGGGCTTTATATGGTTTTCCAATACTGCCATATACTTTACATAGGTTGATTCCTTTACCCGGTCTCTTTTTAACAGCAGCCACTCGTCGCAATAATATGCAAAACGCTTTCGCCGATTCGCCGTCGGAATCGGTTTACTGGAAAGCAGGGCCGCTTTTGCTGACGTTACTTTTTGTTTTGCTTCCAGATATGTTTTTCCATAGCAATAACCGTACCGTGCGGTACCGTTCATGCTGTATCCCTTGATATAGCGTGCTTCCCAACGATTGTCTTTTCGCTTATAAATGTTTTCTCCTTTTCTTGGCATAATGCATTACCTCCTTTTTTTGTTACAGAATAATATTGTAAAGAAAGATTTTCCTTTGCAAAATGAAAACGCTCATTGACGGAATTTTTGACGGCGAATCGCTTATAAATGTCTGGCAAAAGCACAACAATACCACGTTAGAAAGGGAATTGTTTCTGTTAGAGATTTATAAATTTTACTTCAAATGCCGTTTTTATGCGGAAAAGCTATTGCTTTTTTGGCTCTTTTTTGCTAAAATCATTGCCGTAGAGTTGTAAACTCTGCGAAAAAAAGCGCCGTAGTTAGTTGTCTACGGCGCTTCTTTATTTTACAAAATAACCAATCATCCATCTTTTTTGCTTCACAAATTACATCATGTAATGGCACGTAATGTTTTCAACTCTGTGCAAACCTATTGTTTGTATACGTTTGTGATTATAGCTAATTTGTCTATGATTTTCTACATTTGTGAATTATTTTGAGATTACTTTATCAGAATATTTCAAGAGTATGGGACACCCGAAAGAGAATTTTCCGGGTAACAAAAAACTCAGTAGATATTCTCTACTGAGTTCATTTAGCAGGGCTACAAGGATTCGAACCTTGAAATGACGGAGTCAGAGTCCGTTGCCTTACCGTTTGGCGATAGCCCTTTGTGCTGTCAACAAAAGCTATTATATATGGACAACCTAAAAATGTCAAGCATTTTTTTCAAAATCTCATTATTTTTTTCAACACTTTTTTTAACTTTTTTTCAACTCGTTGAATCAAAAATTTTTACTTCCTTCCCAACAGTCCCATACAGCAATTCTTCCCCCCAGGTAATCACAGCATTTGCGCTGGTTGCCTCTATGATATCCTTTTCCAGCTGCGCCTGTTCTTCCTCCGGAACCATACAGATCAGTTCCACTTTTTCCGTATAAAGAGTGTCCATCATGGTAATGTTCTTCTGGGCAATCAGGTACTGCAGTTTTCCCAGACCATTATAATCCGTTCCAATGGTCAGCTTTCTCCCTTTCTTCTTATCTATAATGACGCTCGCTGCAAGCCCGGCCCGCACTGCGCCCTGATAGGCCCGCACCAGACCGCCGGTCCCAAGCAGCACGCCGCCGAAATAACGGGTGACTACTACAGCCACATTATGAATATCTTCCCCCAGTAATACATCCAGCATCGGTCTGCCCGCCGTCTGGGCCGGTTCGCCGTCGTCGGAACATCTGCTGATTTCCTGCCGCTCTCCCAACACAAAGGCTGAGCAGTTGTGTCTGGCATCCCAGTATTTCTTTTTCATTTCATTGATAAAGGCCGTGGCCTCCTCCTCAGACGTCACAGGACGCACTGTGGCAATGAATCTGGATTTTTTTTCAATAATTTCGCCTTCTCCGCCGGTATAGACTGTTTTCATGACAACCTTCCTTAATTTATATACTAAACAGATAATAGGACCGCTTTGCAAACTCTGTTATCCGTTTTACACCATAAAAGCCGTTTTTTTATCACAAACTGCTTCGCTTCTTTCGATAAGTTATCTTACCACGTTTCTTTGACCTTTTGCAACCACATTGTTACTATCTTTTCTTGTATTAACCATGTTATCGCTCTCTATTTTGGGCATGATTCTTTAAGAAATAGTGAAGAAAGTATGGTATTTTCAGTTTTTTCTTTATTCTGACGCAGTTCTTTGTTATAATAGAGGGTACGGAAAGTTGAAACGTAAACTTCCGCAAAAGAAAAGGTACCATTTTTGCGCTTTACTGCGCAGCTAGTTTCCAGAAAAAGGAGGTCCTTATGAATTATGGAAAGAAACGTACTTTGAAACGTGAGCAGGAGCTGGTTTCAAAAAGTACCATGATTCGCAAAAAATTCTTTGTAATTTTTTGTAAGGCATTGCTTATATGTTTTTTTGCAGTCGTAATTGTTGGCGGCAGCGCTGCCATCGGTGTCGTGTCGGGAATCATTGATTCCGCTCCGTCCATCGAAGATATTGATGCAACACCTACCGGTTATCTTACCACCGTCTTAGACTGCGAGGGCAATGAGATCGCGACCTTAGTCGCATCCGGTTCCAACCGGAAATATGTTACCATTGATGAGATTCCAGAGGATTTGCAGCATGCGTTTGTAGCCATCGAGGACGAACGTTTTTATGAGCACAACGGTATCGACATCCAGGGTATTATCCGTGCCGCTGTGAAAGGTGTCGCCAAAGGCTTTAAGTTTTCGGAAGGAGCCAGTACCATTACCCAGCAGCTGCTGAAAAACACCGTCTTTACCGAGTGGGTCTACGAAGAATCCATGGCGGATAAATTTGAACGAAAATTCCAGGAGCAGTACCTGGCCCTCCAGCTGGAGAAGATTGTGGATAAAGACTGGATTTTGGAGAATTATCTCAACGCCATTAACCTTGGTCAGAACACCCTTGGCGTAGGCGTCGCATCCGAACGATATTTTGGCAAGGACGTCTCGGAGCTGACGCTCTCCGAATGCGCTGTGCTGGCGGCCATTACCAAGAGTCCTTACAAATACAACCCGATCTCCCATCCGGAGAACAATGCAGAGCGCCGCGAAACCGTACTTGATTACATGTTAGAACAGGGATATATCACCCAGGCGGAATATGATGAGGCAATGGCCGATGACGTTTATTCCCGCATTCAGGTTGTGAACGTGGCCACTGAGACCTCCAGTGTCGATTCCTATTTTGTAGATGAATTGACAGATCAGGTCATAAATGATCTGGTAACGGTAAAAGGATATACCGAAACCCAGGCTTATAAAGCACTTTATCAGGGCGGTCTTGTCATTGAATCCACTCAGGATCCAACCCTCCAGGCCATCTGCGATGAAGAAGCCAACAACCAGGAGAATTTCCCTTACGAGCCGAAGATTTCCTTCTCCTACCGGGTATCCATTCAATCAAAGGATAAAACCATTACTCACTACAGCGAGCAGACGATGCTCTCCTACTACCGCAGTTCGAACAAAAATTATAATATTGACTTCGACACAGAAGAAGAAGCTGCAGCGGCGATTGAGCAATATAAAGCTGATATCATGCAGGAAGGCGATACGATTGTATCGGGAAGTGAGACTGTTACCTACACACTTCAGCCCCAGGTTGCGCTTACTCTTATCGATCAGAGTACCGGCGAAGTAAAAGCCCTGGTTGGCGGACGCGGCGAAAAAACCGGTAACAAGACCTTAAACCGTGCTACCGGCACCACGAGACAGCCCGGCTCCACTTTCAAAATTATCGCAGCCTATGCAGCTGCACTGGATGCAGGCGGAAAAACCTTGGCAGATGTTCAGGATGATGCCCCCTACCATTACCAGTCCGGTGAGCAGAAAGAGGTTTCCAATGCAAATGGACGTTACATGGGATTTACCACAATCCGGGAAGCCATCACAAACTCCATCAACATTGTTACGGTAAAGACCCATTATGAAATTGGAATCAGCTTAGGATATGAGTATATCCGCAACTTTGGTTTTACCACCGTCGGTGTGGACGAAAGCGCCAACGAATCCCTGTCCTTAGGAGGTCTGACCAAGGGTGTTACCAATCTGGAACTGACAGCCGCATATGCTACCATCGCAAATGGCGGAACCTATATTAAGCCGAAATTCTATACCAGAATTTTAGATCATGACGGAAATGTGCTGATTGATAACACAACTTCAGAAACCCGTACCGTTTTAAAGGAAACCACCGCATGGCTTTTAACTGACGCCATGAAGGATGTTATGACATCCGGAACCGGTACTGCCGCTTATTTCGGTAACGGAATGGCCCAGGCCGGAAAGACCGGTACCACAACCGACAGCCGTGACGCTCTTTTTGTAGGCTATACACCTTATTATACCTGCGCGGTATGGGGCGGTTACGACGATAATATTTCCCAGAAAAACCTTGGTACCAATTATCCGAAAAAAATATGGAAAGCCATTATGAGCCGCATTCATGAAAACCTGGAATATGCGGACTTTGAAAAGCCGGAAGGCATCGTTACCGCTGCTGTGTGCAAGGAATCCGGTAAGCTGGCCATTGAAGGTGTCTGCGACTCCGATCCGCGCGGAAGTTGTGTGATTGAAGAATATTTTGCGGAGGGCACCGTGCCAACCGAATACTGTGACCACCATATCCGTGCAGATATCTGTAGTGCATCCGGACAGCTGGTTGGTAATTATTGCCCTTACGCTTCCTATCAGTCCGGCGTTTATGTTATCGGTGGTACGCCTACTACAGAGGATGCTCCTTACCTGTTGACAGATGAGTTTTTGTCCAACCCATGTACTTTCCATAATGCGCAAAACTCTACTTTCCAGCAGCATTATTCTATTACGCTTCCGGATTTCTCTAATCTGGGAGCCACTGGAGAATCCGGTAATGCAGGCGGTGCAGGCGAGTAAGCACTTGAGTGACTTCTTTGGAAGGCATTCCAAAACAATAGTAAGGATTATGAATCTCTAAGAATACATCCATGCAGTAAGACCCCCCAGCCATAGCCGGGGGGTCTTACTGTTGATGTATATACAAACTAAGGGGATTAGATTCACCAATCTAATCGGATTAGATTAGTGACCAGCGCTACAAAATTTATCGTTTCGTCTTTACTGTTCACAATTTATTCATTT
>JAGASC010000334.1 GCA_017621905.1 Roseburia sp. | reverse complement strand
CTTCCCTCCCGCCAGGAGCTTCTCCCTCAAGCCTTCGGTGCCAAGTTCCTCACCGAGAATCTCAGACATACGGGCAAGATGATTTTTGCAGGTGCAGCCCATGCCGATATCCAGAAAACCATATCGAAAATCATCATCGTACATGATCATATCCACACCGCATCTTGCGATTTTCTGAACGTATTCTCCTGCAAAAGCACGGAAATCCGCGTCGGAAGGACAAATCTGTGTCGACGATACCTTACCCGCAGGGGAAGTCATATGTACATAACGATCGTCATTATGGATCATAAAGGTCCATATCCACGCACCGACCTCAAAGCCCTTCTCCTGAAAAAAGAGACAATTTTCCTGTAATGCCTCAAGCGCCTTCTCTCTTTCCTCCTCGTCGGTAAGATAGGCATCAAGCGCCAGAAAAACTCTTTCGGCGTGCATCTTTTTCAGTAATTCGGCAAGCCTGTCCCGTCCGGCACGCACAATATTCTGATTCCAAAGCGGAACTGAAATTTTATACATCCAATTCTCTCCTTCCTGCACACGTTTTGTGTGCTGCATACTTTACGTGTGCTGCATATGTTTCGTGTGCCGGACACCGTTAGCCTTTCACGGCGCCAACCATAACACCCTTTACAAAGTACTTCTGGACAAAGGGGTACATTGCCAGTACTGGCACCATAGCCACAATGATGGAACTGTATTTCATAATCTGCTGCCGTTCCAGCAGTTTCGTCACCGTTTCAGGATCCATAGAAATGTCCATTTTGGATGTCACATCAAACAGCAGGTTCTTTAAAACGGTCTGCAGCGGATATAGATCCTTATCGTAAATATAGTAGAGTGCCGTCATATAATCATTCCAATGACCCACGAAATAATACAACGAAACCACAGCCAGCACCGGTTTTGACAGATGCAATACCACCTTCATTAAATACTGAGCGGCATTGGCTCCGTCCAAGGTAGCTGCCTCCTGCAGTTCCAGCGGAATGCTGTTCATAAAGTATGCCCTTACCACCAGAGCGTTATAAAATGACAGCGCACTGGGTATAATCATTGCCCAACGTGTGCTAAGCAGCCCCAGAGATCTCACTACCAGATAGGACGGGATCAGTCCTCCGCCAACATACATCGTAATCATACAAAAATACAGAATGATTTTTCTTGGCAAAAATTGTTTATTGCTCAAAGGGTACGCGCAGCATATGGTCATTATCATATTCACCAGGGTTCCCACTACGGAATAGAATATGGTGTTGGCATATCCCTGCCATAACTGCTTGTATTTCATCAGCTCCGTATAGCCTTCGAGAGTGAAATTCACCGGCCAAAAGAGTACCTTTCCTGTGGTCACCGCATTGGCATCACTGAAGGAAGCCACCAATACGAACCACAAAGGCCAAAAAAATACAAACAACAGCACCGCAAGAATGACGGTATCGACCACATGAAAAATCTTATCACTATAGGAGCGGCGTTTTCCCCTCTTTATCTTTTCTATTATCATGGTATTCCTCCTGCACGTTTAAAATATACTTTCATCTAATACCTTTTTACAGAACATATTGGCTCCCACCAGCAGTATCAGACTGAGGGCAGTACTGGCCAATCCCACCGCTGTAGAATAGGCATAGTCAGCATATATCAAACCCTGTTCATATACATAGGTAGAAATAACCGTGGACTTCGGAAGATTCAGATCATTCTGCAGCAGATATACTTTTTCAAAGCCTACGCCCACCAAACCCGGGATACTCATAATCAAAAGCATGACAATCGTAGACTTGATGGAGGGAAGATCCACATGCCGCATTCTCTGCAGGATGGTGGCTCCATCTATGATGGCTGCCTCATGAAGCTGATAATCCACCCCCGCTAACGCTGAAATATAGATAATTGCGCTCCAGCCCATCCCCTGCCAGACACCTGACCAGACATAGATGTGCTTGAACCAGTCCGCTTTGACCAAAAAGGCCACCGGCTCCACCCCAAAGAATCCCAGCACAATATTAAAGATTCCATCATTGCTCATAAACAGCTTGAGCATACCGCAGATGACCACGGTGGAAATAAAATGCGGGGCATAAGACACCATCTGGACCGTCGAGTATGTACTGAGCGTCCAGGTGTTTCTCAGCAAATCTTTAAAATTATATGTGTTAAAGAATCTTTTAAAGTGCTTAAGTCCTACCCAGGGACTTCCAAGGATTCCCTCTTTCATCTTGAAATCCTTAAATGCAATGGTAATGCCGTACATAGGCCGGTATGCAAAGGTGATATAATAGGCAATTACCGGTATGACCATCAGATACAAAATCCAGTTCCAGCGTAAATCCTTTATCAGCCGCTTTCTAAACGGAACCTTCTTACGAAAATTCTCTTTCTTTTTTGTCACGATCTACAATCTCCTTTCTTTCAAATACAAAAGGGTGGTTCCCACCCTTTTGTATTAACACCATAATCGTAACGATTCAACCGGACGGTACCGTTACTGTACCGTTACCGACAGACCAAATCCGTAACAGTTAAGATACCTTCACTGTTATCCAAATCCTACTCAGCTGCCACATAATCCCCGCCAAGTGCTATAACATAAAGCTCCACAAATTCCTGTGCTCCCATATCCTCCAGTTCTGCCTGGAATTCATCCCAGGTATCATCCAGGGATTTCTCGCCGGTCATTACAGTCGCAACGTAATTCTTCACAGCAGGAATCAGATTTCCCCACATCTCGCTGAATTGAGTTCTTTCATCCTGATGTTCTCCCCATCTGCTGGTCGGCCAAACTACTCCGGTTCTTTCCACAAACTGATCGGCTCCCTCGAGTGCTTCTCCTGTCAAAGTACTTGTCCTTCTTCGATAAAGATTTTGATATCTTGTATCACTGATACCAGGTGAATTTGTAGTACCTCCAACAACCGAAGCACCTGTGTCAAGTTTTACAATATATCCATCCTCGTCCCATTCCCAGTCAACGCCTTCCTGGCCTCTCGCACACATAACTTGGACGTCAACATTATAAAAATTATCACACCACGCAACCGCTACTTCCGGATTTTCACATTTGTCAGTAACTCCAAAACCTGATTTCACAAGGCCGTTATTGGCCGCCAATCCCGGTGACCCCTGAATCGGATCAATATAGATATACTCATCACATCTGTCACCTACAGCCGCCGTTTTATCTCCCCAAATGAAACCATACTGATCTTCGCTTTTTCCAATTGCCATGTACTCCTGGTATCCCTGTGTGAAACATGCGTTATCAATCAATCCTTCCTCATACCACTGCGTAAATGTAGCCAGCACCTCCTTAAACTCCTCTGATGTTGGGTAGAAGGATATCTCATTGCCGTTCATGCAAAAATAATCATCTATGTATAATACCCCATCTGTACAAAAATAAGCAAACAGGGATGATATCGTAAATGCATCCGAACAGCATACCAGCGGAATCTCATCATCCGGATCTCCATTTCCATTGGCGTCCTGCTCTTTGAACGCCGTCAGCACATCATGCCACTCGTCAATAGTGGTGGGTACATCCAGTCCAAGATTGTCCAGCCACACTTCATTGCAGCTGAGCAGCCAGGTGTCCTTTACATCCATATATCTGACATCAGGCATTACATATATATGACCGTCATCTGCTGCCAGATAATCCCAGGCATCTTTCTCATCCAATAATGCGGTCAGATTGGGGGCATATTCCCGGATCAAATCCTCCAGCGGAATAAAAATTCCTTCTTCCGCATATCTTCCGGGATCAAAACCATTTTTAAAAAACAGCTCCGGATAATCTCCGCTGGCCAGAAGTAAATTTGTCTTTTCAGATGATTCTGCAACTGTCACTTCCGTCAGATCAAAAGAAACATTGGTCATCCTCT
>JAGASC010000333.1 GCA_017621905.1 Roseburia sp. | reverse complement strand
GGTTTTAATTTTATTACGCTAATCGGATAAAGTCAATTGGTATTTTTGACGATTTCTTTTGTTTATTTTTGGCAATAATTACTTTTTTCCTTAAGGAATAAAAATCTCTTTTTTTCGAATACTGATATATATCCTACAAAAAAATGGAGGTAATTAGTTTATGGCAAAAGCCGGCATGAGACGTCCCGACCCAAAAGAACCACATGGAACTGAAAGTAACCATAAGACACCTATTCCTAAAAATGATACTGCTCCTGTACCTGAAATTCAGGGCAAAGCAAAATCTGGTCATCAAAAAGCAAAACCGGTGTAAATGGTTTTGCTTTTATTTCTCTCTGTACTAAATGATAATCCCGCTTAAATGGTCAATCTCATGCTGGCAGATCTGTGCAGTCCATCCGCTTAATCATTCTTTCTGGTGGTTCAATCATCCTACACCATATTTCCTGTCACTTATTATAGAAATTACAGCGTCTGGCAACTTGTTATTTGTTATAAAACGCTTCTATGGCTTCTCCCATATACACGGTCGCACCTACACCATATACCGAATCTACTCCCTTTTGAATCTCCTCGTTACTTTTATATTCCTTCGCTATTTCGATCATCATTTCTTTCACATCCGACATTTGATATAGCTGTTTTGCCACAAAATCATATTCTCCAATTAACTGGCGGACTTCAAAAGAATTTACATCTGTTCCCATCCTGCCAGCAATTTTTTGCTGAATATTTCCCATTCGTTTCTGGTAAGAAGTCATAATCTCCGAACCATTTGGATTTTTACTTGCTTCCAAAATGGCATCTTTATCCCCATACCATTCGACCAATTTAGCATAATTCTTTTGTGCCTGTTCAGATGCTGCACTTTTCAGAAAATGTTTCTCAAACTCTTCCATGCTGCCATATTGATCAATAAATACCTGTTTGATTTCATCATTCATGTTCTCAACCATACTGTCATACATGGTTTTTATTTCCGTTTCATCAAATACTGTAAAGTCCATCCTGTTATCTCCCTTCAAAACGTCATCGATGCTGGCAATCAAACGCTCCATCCGTTCTTTCTTTGCCACTAGCATTTTTCTTTGCATTCGTAAAACTTGTTTTCTATCAAGAGCCGGATTTTCCATAACAGCCTTAATTTTCTTTAAAGGAATATCAAATTCACGGAAAAACAATATCTGTTGTAATGTTTCCAATGCCTTATCGTCATAAAGCCGGTATCCTGCTTCACTTTTATCTGTAGGTACAAACAAACCTATTTCATCATAATAGTGGAGCGTTCGTGCACTAATACCTGTCAATTTTGATATTTCTTTTACTGTCATCATGGCTGCTGACCTCCTTGTTCCTGATACTTTCACTTTAATCTATGACGTTCCGTGAAGGTCAATCGTTTTTTAATTATTTTTTTGTTGTAATGGCTTTCATATATTTAAAACAAGGTGCACTACCTGACTACTTAATATAGTTTAGATATCACACCTTGTTTGTAAGTTACCTATTCAGTTTCATTCTTCGTTTTTGAGGTTTTCAGTTATTTCTTCTATATCCTCAGATGGTGTGCTGTCAAGCAAACTACTCAAACTCAATCGTCCCTGGCGGTTTACTCGTCAAATCATAGAATACCCGGTTCACCCCTCTGACTTCATTGATAATTCGGCTCGTCACTGTCTGCAGCACCGCAAACGGAATCTCCGCCGCCTCCGCAGTCATAAAGTCAATCGTATTCACCGCTCTGAGTGCCACCGCATAGTCATAGGTTCTCTCATCCCCCATAACACCAACGGATCGCATATTCGTAAGCGCCGCAAAATACTGCCCCACGCTTCTATCATATCCAGCTTTTGCAATCTCCTCCCGGTAAATTGCATCTGCATCCTGCACAATCCGTACCTTATCCGCAGTAACCTCTCCGATGATACGGATTCCAAGTCCCGGTCCCGGGAACGGCTGACGGAATACCAGTTTCTCCGGAATACCAAGCTCCAAACCGGCCTTTCTTACCTCATCCTTAAACAAATTCCGCAGCGGCTCAATAATCTCCTTAAAATCCACGCAATCCGGCAATCCACCTACATTGTGATGAGACTTAATTACAGCAGATTCGCCGCCCAGGCCACTCTCAACCACATCCGGGTAAATGGTTCCCTGCACAAGGAAATCCACCGCACCGATCTTCTTTGCCTCTTCCTCAAACACGCGGATAAATTCTTCACCAATAATCTTGCGCTTCTTCTCCGGCTCTTCCACGCCGGCCAGTTTTTCATAGAAACGCTGCTGTGCATTCACCCGGATAAAGTTCAGCTCATAAGGTCCATTTGGTCCAAATACCTCCTCGACCTCATCTCCTTCATTTTTCCGAAGAAGACCATGATCTACAAATACACAGGTCAGCTGATCACCGATTGCCTTCGCCAGCATAACTGCTGCCACAGAAGAATCCACACCGCCGGACAACGCGCACAACACTTTACCGTTTCCGACCTTTTCGCGGATTTCCCGAATGGAATTTTCCACAAAAGAATCCATTCTCCAGTTTCCGGCACAGCCACAGACACCACGCACGAAGTTGTGCAGCATCTTGGTCCCCTCCTGAGTGTGGAGCACCTCCGGATGGAACTGAATTGCAAAAAGTTTCTTCTCCCGGTTCTCCGCAGCTGCCACCGGACAGTCCGCGGTATGGGCCACAATGGAAAATCCGGGGGCAATCTGGGAAATATAATCAAAATGGCTCATCCAGCAGATTGTAGTAGGTGCCACATCCGCAAACAGCGGTGACGTCGTATCCACAAAAACTTCCGTCTTGCCGTACTCGCGCACCGGCGCCTTTTCCACCTTGCCTCCCAACACGTGCATCATAAGCTGCGCACCGTAGCAAAGTCCCAGCACTGGGATGCCCAGTTCAAACAGTTCCTTCGTATAAGTCGGCGCTCCCGGCTCATAACAGCTGTTTGGTCCGCCGGTAAGGATAATTCCCTTGGGATTCATCGCTTTGATTTGTTCAATATCCGTCCTGTAAGAATATATTTCACAGTAAACATTGCATTCTCTGACACGCCGTGCAACCAGCTGGTTGTACTGACCGCCAAAATCAATGACAATTACCTTCTCCTGGAAAAAATTATTTTCCGTACTCATTGATATTTCCTCCTATTTTGTTGATGCTCAAAATGGTTCTGCAAAAACAGTTTGTCGTTTTCGATTTTATCATTATAAAATAAGTTTGTCCTGTTTACAAGTTTTTACAAATATTTATTTTAAATCATTGTTTGCAAATGTATATGTTTACATCCAAATTTTCCCGATCCGCTTTGTCACCATAGCTCCCAGCACACCGATTGCCACGCCGGCCAGGGTTCCTGCCAATATCAGCACCGGCAGATAATAAATCAAACTTGCCGTCTCCACCACAAAGATGGCCACGATAATCTGCCCCACATTATGGAATACGCCGCCCAGCACACTGACACCGGTCACGGACAGCAGCTTCATTTTTTTTGCAAGCACCATCACGGCAAAACTTAAGATTCCGCCGGCCAGGCTGTAGAGCATACTCGCCATATTTCCGAAAGTAAAGCCCACCAGCACGATACGAATCATGGACAGCAGAAATGCCTCCCGCTCTCCCAGCGTATACAGCGCCACAATAATGACCAGATTTGCCAGCCCCAGCTTAGCCCCCGGCACCCCAAGATTTATCGGTATCAAAAACTCTACATATGAAAATACGAATGCCAAGGCAATCAACAGCCCCAAATATGCAATTTTTTTCGTTGTCATACTAATCTCCATTCCAATGCATAGCGTAGTAATCGCGCTAATGTGTTATCGCATCCACTTCCGCTTCCTCGCCGTTTTCGATTTCCACCACCAGCTTATTGGGCAGGCAGACAATGCTCTGGCCTTTCCGGTTCACTGGCCGATGTTTGACGCAAATTCCGTCCCGACAGGATGCCTCCGTAACATCCGCTTTACCGTCTGTGATTTTCAATACGTTGTAAGAACCGTCCGGCAGTTCAATCCGTTCTGTCCTATCTTCCGTCAACGAATAGCGGCCATACTCTTCCCCGTCAATCTTTACTACCGCTACGCCGTCTTTTGTGCTTTTTTCCTGAAAATACAGGATTCCCAAGTATGCCGCCAGTGCCGCCACGATCAGCACAACAATTAATATGATATCATTTTTTTTCGCTTTTTTCTCCATATTTTTATTAACGTATCCTTCCACATTTTTTTACTCTGCCACATATTCCTCAAAATGTGCCGAATACTCCACGCTTCCATCCTCAAAAATCCACATGGCCTCCACGCCATCCAAACCATTGACATATGCAAGCCCTTCCGCAAAAGGCATGTTGTAAACCGCCGTTGACAGCGCATCGGCTTCTCCGGAATCTGCTGTGATAATGGACACCGACGCAAAGTAATCCGCAGGCATCAGCGTATCCGGATCCACGATATGGCAATACCGCACGCCATCTACCACATAATATCTCTGATAATTGCCGCTGGTGACCACGCTTTCATCCTTAACCTGCACCTTTCTGGAATACTCCTCGTCACTCTCCAGATCCGGATTCTGGATGCCCAGTTTCCACTGAGAACCATCCGGCTTTTCCCCAACAGCGGCGACGTTTCCGCCCACGCTGAGCAAAATGCTTTCTACTCCAAGCTCCTTCGCATACTCTGCCACCCGCTGCACCGCGTAACCTTTGCCGATACCGCCCACATCCAGGGACATTTCCGGATCCGCCAGATAAACGGTGGATGCCTCCTGGTCAATGATGAGCTGGCTGATGTCTGTATGCGCGGCGGCAGTTTGAAGCTCTGCCATGTCCGGCAGCTTCGCCTTTTCCGGATTATTGATACCTTCTTCTCTGTAGTCATGCCATATTGTAAGCACACTTCCCATGGCAATATTCAGCTGTCCCTCTGTAAATTCGTACATATCCTTGCTGTATTGCAGCAGCTCAATGATTTCTTTATCCACCACCACCGGTGCTATTCCGGCATTATCATTGATGGTCTTTATATTATTGATTCCCTCGTAGTCGTGGTAAATATCATACAGGTTATTGTAAAAGGTAAGCTTATCCTTTAGCAGCTTCACCTGTTCTGTAAATGTTTCTTCACTTGTCCCATATCCCACGATTTCCGTCTGGGTGTCAAACACGTCCAGAAAGCTTGCCGTGTAGCGGGTCAGTCCGGCATCGCTGTTCTGCCCGTTTCCCGCCTGTCTATATATAAGAAAGCCTATCAGCAATGCTGCCACCAGCAACGCTGCCGCGATTCTACTTTTTTTCATACTTTGCCTCATTTCTACCATAACGTTTTACCGTAGAATTTTGATTCCACTACCAGTATTCTGCTAACATTTCCTATTATAACAATTCTTTTCCATGGATGAAATACCTTATTTGAACAAACATCTTTTCCTTGTTTTTTTCTTTGCAACGGGATCTCAGATGACAATTTTTCTCTATAGACCCCTGATTTTAGGCAAATGTTCATTTTTTCCTTGTTTTTTCTTTGTAACGGGGTCTTAGAAGACAATTTTTCTCTATAGACCCCGCGGCATACGGATGGTATCCACAAAAGAAGTGGGGAGTGCGCTTGCACACTCCCCACCTCCCGGCCTTCAGCAGGCCACTATGTCCCCCATAAACCTATCTACTTTGCGCTATTCACAGCTTTCGTCAGCACCGTATTAAAATCTCCAATGTGAATCGTCACAGAAGCTGCCAGATCTGCATCTGAAGGAACTCCCTCGGTAACTGCAGTCCCGTTTACTTCATCCAAGGTCTTGCCTACCGCGTAAGCTGCATAAGCTGCTGCCTGCTCATTCCACTCTTTTCCAATGG
>JAGASC010000332.1 GCA_017621905.1 Roseburia sp. | reverse complement strand
CATGACTTGTCTCCTTTCGATTTAATCCTAAACCGTAACGTAGCGAGAGTGTCAATACTCATTTTTAATTTTCTTTGGCATCGGAATTTCATCATACATAGCAATAAAAATTGTGGTAATAAATCCTTATCAACAGCCAATAACATTTCTAAGTTTTTTCTGATTTACATTATATCCAGTTTATTATTTCCACGCAATAAAGCTATTAAAATTCTTTCAAGGTAAAGGACACTGTCCACAATCCTCTGTAGGAAGTGTCCTTTTCCAGTTTCGCCTTAAATCCCTCAACATACATCTCTGTATTTTTCATATCCGCTGTTTCCGTATCGAAATAGTCCACTGACAACTTATCTTGTTTGGAATAAGCGGTCAGTGCTTTCAGCCACTTTGCTGTCACGGAAAAAGAGACAGAAATGTTCACCACACCCTGACGGACGACATCCCTCTGGGTAGTTCCCGCTTCGGTCTCTCCACTACTGTCTGCTTCCACCGCTGATAATGACACATCATAAGAATCCGGCAGAGGCAGGGCAATTCCGTCAAATTTCAAGTATTCAAAAAATGCCATCCTACCTTCCTCCACTTCTTAGATTCATTCGCTGTTGTGCATCTACAATTATTTCATCAAGCATTGTTCCACCTAGATAAATCGGAATGACAATGTCTCCATTCTGTCCACTCAACTGTGAAAGTGCATCCGTGATTGCAGACATAACACCGGATAGGTTTTCCTGTTGGATAGTCGTATTGCGACTATTTTCATATCCAACTCCGGCCATAGCCATCTGTGGACTGATAACCATATCCCCGGCAACTCCTTCCACAGCCTTTGAAACCATAGCCTTACTCTGCTCAATGCCCTTAGCCAGACCACTCATAAAGTCAGGCATCCAACTTTCATAATCTGTAAGTGGTCCTTCATCCGGAACAGAGAAATGCAAGAAAGAACGGATTGTCTCCGCCACATTTGTTACCGCATCCTTAACCTTTCCGATACAACTCTTGATACCATTTACAATACCCTGAATAATATCTGCTCCCCACTGGAACGCAGAAGATGCCAGATTCTTCACGAAGCTGACTGCATTGTTTAATCCAGTCTTGATGCTTTCGACAATCTTCGACACAGTATTTTTAATGCCACTCCACATGGAATTAAACGCACCAGATACTACTGACTTGATGGTGTTCAATACCGTAGTAAACACAGTCTTAATCGCATTCCAAACCGTTGTAATGACCGTCTTTATTGCATTCAGAACCGTTGTGATCACGATCTTGATTGCATTGAATACGGTTGTGATGATTGTTTTATAGATATTAAAATAGGTAGTAACAATCGTACTAATCACATTTAATACCGTTGTAAAAATCGTTTTGATACCTTCCCATAATGCTGAGAAGAAATTCTTAATTCCATTCCAAATGGTCTGCGCTGCATTGCTGATTACTTCCCATGCAGAGACAAAGAACTCTTTAATCGCAGTCCATACCGCAATAGCAACTTCCTTAATGTTCTCCCACAAATCAATCCAAAACTGCCTGAAATCCTCATTGGTATTCCACAAATAAATAAAAGCCGCTACCAGTGCGGTAATGGCTGCAATAATCAGGAATATTGGATTTGCAAGCATGGTTGTATTCAGTGCCAACATTGCTGTTTTTACGGCATTGATAGCTACTCCAAGTTTCGGAATGATTGTCATGATGGTACCAACCGCCGTGATAATTTTTCCGACTAAAATCAGAATTGGTCCCGCAACAGCCAATATTCCACCAATTACCAAAACTGCTTTCTGCACAATCGGATTCATGTTCGTGAACGCATCAACCGCTGCCGTAATCTTTTCTACCAGTCCTGTCAGAAACGGAATCACATACTCTGACAACTTAATTGCCAGAGATTCCAATGCTCCGCCAAGCTGTTCCACCTTGCTCTGCAAATTGTCCTGCATGACTGCCGCCGTTTCTCCGGCAACGCCTGTACAGTTATTCATGGAAGCCGTCAGTGCATCATATTCTTCCTGTGTCAGATTCAAAAGTGAAATCAGACCTGACATACCTTCTTTTCCGGCAAGTGCTGTTGCATAATAAGCCTTCTGATCATCCGTCAATCCATTGAAACTGGTTCTCATAATTGTGATGATTTCATCCAAAGACTTAAAAGAACCATCTGCATTTGCAATCTCAATCCCCAAATCTTCCATTGCATTCGCCACTGTATCGGACGGTTTTGCCATGTTTGCAAGCACCGTTCTAAGAGAAGTACCAGCCTGTGAACCCTTGATACCAGCCATAGACATGGCAGATAAGGCTGTGGTCACATCTTCAATGGATAATCCCATGGATTGAGCCAAAGGTGCCACATACTTATAGGATTCTCCCAAATCAGACACCCCAATGGTACCGGAGTTTGCCGCCTGTGTCATAAGGTCTGCTACTCTTGCAGAATCTTTCGCTGATAATCCAAATCCGGTAATCGCATCTGCAACAATCGTAGAAACTGTTGCAAGGCTTTCTCCGGAAGCTGCCGTTGCATCCAGAACGCCGGCCATGCCATCAATAATCTGAGTGGTAGACCACCCGGCCTTTGCCATCTCCGTCATAGCTTCTGCAACTTCCCCAGAAGAAAACGCTGTTGTCGCCCCTAAATCAATAGCTGTCTCACGAAGTTTCTCAAATTCTGCACCGGTTGCTCCTGTGATTGCCTGAACACCGGACATTGCTTTTTCAAAGTCGGTTGCAACCTTTAATCCGGCAACACCAATACCGGTAACTGCTGCAGAAACAGGAAGAAGAGACTTACCGACACCTTCCACCTTGCTTCCCACATCCTGTAACTTTGTACCTGTCACAGAAATCTTCTGCAGTGCAACGGCTGACTGTTCTGCCTGTTTTTCTAAGTCTTCCAACGCCTGTTCCGTGGCAATAATTTCTCTCTGGAGGCCATCATACTGTGACTGCGTAATCGTCCCCTGTTCCAAAGCGGCATTGGCTTGTTCACTGGCTCTTTTTAAGGCTTCCAGTTTTTCCTTTGTGACCTGAACTTCTTCGTTTAACATTCTCTGCTTCTGAGATAAGAGTTCCGTATTACCTGGATCTAATTTCAGCAGCTTCTCCACATCCCTAAGCTGTGACTGTGTATTACGGATTTCACTGTTCACACTCTTTAATGCTGTTGTAAGTTTCGTTGTATCGCCACCGATTTCCACGGTAATACCCTGTATTCTGCTTGCCATTTATCCTCTCACCTCCACTCAAGCAATAAAAAAAGAGCATCTCTGCTCCGTCCAAACTATCTACATATTCAGATTTACAAGACCCTTTGATTTCTGGTCTACATCTGTTTTATAAGGTGGCTCATCACTTTCCACCCATTTTCCTGTATCCAAATCTTTGACTCTCCACATCAGGTCATCATCTTTGGGTCTGGGGAGCCCCAAATCAATCAAACACTCTTCTACCAATTTCTGTCTTTCTTTCCCGTCACACAAAAACAAAAGGTATCTGTACTGTTTCCCCTTGAAATGAAGAATGTTATGTTTCCTCATTTGCTCCGCAGTTGGTCTTACCGTAATGCGCTCATCTTTCTGTCCTTCCGGCACCAGAAATGACTTCATCTGCCGGACATGAAGCTTCACACCATCCTTCATATACATTTCTCCAACCGAATATCCGGCATAAATAAAATTGGATGCCTGATACACGTATCCAACCTTACCAAGCATCCCATCTGCCCAAGTAAACAATACCTTCAATTCCGGAATGTTCTTCCTAATCCACTTCACAAGCTGTGACAACATCTGTGATTCACTATTTCGCGGCATCTCTTCTGTCATGCACATACGCCCTATTTCCAGATAATCCTTTGTATCCAAACTTGGAAAAATTCTCTGAATCGTATGCCTTGGCCTTGTTCCCCATCCAAGAGTAACCACACCAACAAGTTCTGAATCCAAAAAGAACCCCAGAAAATGCTTATTTATCTTTGGAAGGGTATTGGAGTAATGATATTTCTGAATCATTTTCAAGGCAGCTTCCTTTGAAATCTCTTTTATATCAAATCTGTACATTTCCTCACTTCCTTGCATAATAAAAGCACCTACCATTTTGATAGATGCTCCTATAAATCTTATTAAATTTACTACGAAATAATTGAAACAAGTCCCTTTTCAAATGTGGTGAAACCTGGAATTTGAACCCTTTTATATATGATTCCTCTCTGATATTATACCATACACTTCTGGGCGTCGATTTTTGCACCCCCATACCTCACGATGACGATACTCTCGCAACATATCTACATCCAATTCAGCCACGTATACACCCTCTCCCTCGCCAGCTTCAAATACACATGTATCTCGCGAGTCAGGAAGCTCTGGAAGATATACGACACCATCGAACAGGGTAGAATGTCCATTGCAATCCGGATGAGGGGCCGGATAATTGCATGTGGCTATAGCTAACATATTTTCATATGCTCTTCCCCTGAGTTGTGCGAGACGGTTCAGTTCCATTGGGCAGGCATTTGGAACTAGAAGTAGCTCCGCTCCTTTCAACATCATAACTCGAGCACTTTCCGGAAATTCCCGGTCATAGCAAATCATTGATCCGACTTTTATAACTCCTTCTTTCGTATCCAATTCTGTCACAAAGAAATCATCTCCTGCATCCAGAACACTTTCATCATCTTCTTCCCCAAAATCGCAAATATGGACTTTTGAATAACAATACCGCATTTTGCCATGTCGGTCGAAAAGACAAACCGTATTTCTCGGTTTCGGCTCATGTTGCTCCAAAAAAGTGATAGCTATAGCCATATCCAACTCCGCAGCAAGCTCAGCAAACCGTTTCACAAAAGAGCCATAGCAAGGAACTACACATTCCCGTAGGATTGCCTCTTCACGTGGAAAGATGTATCCACAGCTCCACATTTCTGGAAAGATTGCAATATCTGCCCCATTTTCTTTTGCTTGAAAACAGGCCTTGATTCCCTTTTCCATATTTCCTTTCAGGCTTCCTACTGGAAGAAGCTGTAAGAATGCGATTTTAAGTTTCATATATTCCTCCATATCATTGTAGAAACCAACTCAATGCTCTAAAAATTCCGAGTTGTATCACTGTTCTTATTCTCTATTTTATCAGATATCACCTACAGTTTCCATAGCCTCATGGCTCAAAATACTCCATTCACAAACCATTTGGCTATGTAAAAGGGACGGCTTCTCAGCCGCCCCTCAGGTCAACACAGTCTTAATTAGACAGGTTCATCATCCGATTCCGCTTCGTAATCCTCGTTTACATCCACTTCTTCGTCCTCGTCACCGTCATCCTCCGGCAGCTGGAGCGCGTCTTCATCCTCATCGTGATAATCCGCATCCGGGTCCGGTTGATTTTTCTTAGATGCAGGCTTTACGCCCTTCATCTTGATATAGAGATAACCGCCGACACCGGCTGCACCAATCACAAACAGAAGCAGCATAATCATCGGAAGCGGAGACGCTTTCTTCTGCTCGCTCTCTGTTTTCTGCTCTTCCGGTGCAGGCTCCGTCTCCTGCGGTTTTTCGGTTTCCGCAGGCTCCGTGACTTCCGGTTCCTTCTCCTGATACTTGGCAGCTTCCTCTTCATCCATCAGCGCAAGCAGATCGGCCTCATCCACCATATTCAGGAAATGCACATTCTGGTTGCCGTCTTTATCGCGGTCGATAATCAGATAGAAGGTGTTGCCCGCCTTTGTCACCAGCGTGATGAACTGCTGGCTGGATTTATCTTCTTCCTCACCGATATCATCCACCAGCGTCATATTACCTTCCGGAGTCAAAGCTGCACTGGATTCCTTCTCATCCTCGGATGACATTCCGCCCTGCATCAGATCCAGAAACAGCTTCAGAGCATCTTCACTGAACATGCTGCTGTCTTTTGCGGAATCCGTGACATTCAGGTACTTTCCATGTGCATACCCGGTTTTGCCGTTGAAGTTCACCTTATACCAGTCACCGCATTTTTCGACAATCTCCACCGTATCGCCGGAATGCAGATATCCGATAATCTCCTGATCCATGCCGGGACCGGAACGAAAATGCAGGCTGGTGATACCCGGCACCACCGTACCCATCTGCTTTTGGGACTTTTCGCTGCCGATGTTGTATTCCTTGCCGCCCACCGTAACGATCAGGTTCCCATCCGCATCCGTAGAGACTTCATAGCCATCCGGCAGCACCTGCATGTCCGGGTCGATTTCGATGCTGTCGGTATTGTCCGTTTTCCCTGCATTTGCGCTTTCTGCTGCATCCACTTCCTGCGCAGCGGTATTGACAGACGTGTTCTTCTGCACATCATCGCCCGTATAGGCAAATGCAGTGGTCGTAAAGGTTCCTGCCGCCATCACGCTGGCAAGCAGCATTGCCATCATCTTTTTCATTTCATATCCTCCGTTTCTTTCTCATCCAGTTTCAGGTTCTCCGGGTTGGGAACCGCAGCCTGCGCCATCTGAATGATGACTGCCAGCTGTTCCGGGGTCAGGCTCTGGGCATGTACCATTTCACAGATTTCGCTGTTTTCCTGCTCGTGGTACTTTCTGTCCCATTCCTTTCTGCGCTCCTCCCACTCATCGCGTTTTCTGCGGGCTTTCTCACGCTCCGCAGCAATCTTTTCCAGTTTCAAGCTCATATCGTTTCCTTTCCGGGCGAATAAACGCCCTATTTTTATCGAATTCTTCCCATGCAGTAGTAGTGCTGCCGCCAGTAGTTCGTCTCAATGGAAGCATAGGAAATTGGGTTGCCGCAGTGGATCATCATCCCGTTGCCGACATAAATGCCCACATGGGATGCTCCGCTGGTGTTATAGGTTTTCTGGAAGAAGATCAGGTCTCCGGGCTTTGCTTCACTCTTTGGGATAATGTCGCATTTTCCCATCAGACCGTTGGCCGTCTGCCTGCCCACATTCCAGCCATTTCCGCAGTGGTTGATGACCCAGCTGACAAAGCCGGAACAGTCAAAGCTAGTACTCGGCGAGCTGCCGCCCCAGACATAGGGATAACCGAGATATTTCTCTGCTTCGGTAATCATCTTCCGGAATTTTTCATCCGTCAGAGCTTCGCCCGGAATGTCGTAATCCTGATATTCTCCGCTGGAACCCGCGCCATCCGGCGTTGCAAAGGCGATGCCTGCAAACAGATCATCCCGATTGCCCCTGCACTCCAATGTGACTTCGTAGCGTTGCAGCTGGTCATCTGTAAGTCCGGAATTTCTGGCAACATAGTCCACACCTCGATTGAGCAGCGTTACATTGAGGATTTTATACTCATACTGTACCGTCACCTGATAGGTGTAGGTGTGTCCGGTTCCGGTGATCGGATTGTAACTATAACCCACACGGGTTTCTTTCCTTGTCCGGATTTCCACCTTTTCCACCAGCTTCAACTCATACTGCGCTTCAAAAATACTCTGGAGCCGCGCCTGCACCTGGCTTCTCGTGTAGTTTTCAAATTCTACAGTCAGCAGAGAAGCCAACTCATAGGGATTGTGTCCGATCTCTGCCAAATTGTAGCGATACTCGTCATAGCCCGGATGGTCGGTTTCAATGCGGTCGATTTGTTTGCGAAGTTTATCTTCCAGCTTGGTATAATCCGTCTCCACTCCTTTCAAATCTTCATCTTCCGCTGTGTAGGAAGTTCCCAGCACTACATTGCCGCCGCCATTGATCAAGACGGAGCAGGACGATACCGACCCGGCAATCACCAAAACAAGCAGTCCCACGGCTGCGATACCGATGATGATATGCGAGTGGCTCTGCACAAACTGAAACGCCCTTTCCGTCATGCTGGCAGTACCCTGCGCAGCTTTGGCTGTACCAGCTGCTGTGTTCTCCGCAGCGGCCGCACCTGCCTTCGCAGCGGCATACTCTTTTTTGATAGCCTGCTTCTGCCGCCATCTGGAAAAGAAATTCGAGCCAGCCTGCGGATCAGACTTCATGCGTTCCGCAAAGATGGAATCTACGGCATCTTTATCTGCCTTTTTCTCCAGCCGCTCCAGCTTTTTGTACTGCCGCAGCTTTCGACCATATTGGAACCGGAAACCTGCACGAACTGCGCCTTCCGCTGAACCTTCGGTGAAATGCGCTGTCTCCACACCGGAATTATTATCCCGGTCGGCATTACGCACACTCTGATGTGCTTTGGCTGAAAGTACATCTGTCGCAAGATTCCCCGGCTTCTTTGGCTTTCCATCTTTTTTTCCGGAAGCGACTGCATTCTTCTTCGCTTTTACTTCCTGCTCCGATTTCAGCTTCTTGCTGCGCATCTTGGCAAGATCGGCCTCATGGCGAATCTGTCTTCGGTGTTCCGCTTTTTTCTTGCTGCTTTCTCCCGTACTGCTACCTACGGCTTTGTTTCTGGAATCGCGAAGGGT
>JAGASC010000331.1 GCA_017621905.1 Roseburia sp. | reverse complement strand
GCATGTTCCACGTTTTCTTACGCCCTTAATCGCGAGTAAACTCGCGAGGTAAATGCTAAGGGCTGTCAGAACTGTTACTATATTTTCTTTAGAGATATCTTACTTTTTTCCAGATTTTAAGTAAAATTCCAAAAGAAAAACCATCTATAACTAAAAGTTATTCTTTGTGCGATTTTACAAAATGTCCGTCTCCTTTTTTGTTAAAAACACACCATATCATTACCTTTATGCATGGTTCTATTACTATATTGTAACTTTTCTGGTAACTGTTCAGCTCAGGTCCATGCATTTACCTCGCGAGTCTACTCGCGATTATGGGCGTAAAAAAACGTGAAGCATGTTCACCAAAAAAGCAGTTCCGTCAGACGACACCATTTTTCAATAAAATGGTACTGTCCAACGGAACTGCTTTTGCAGCCACAATCCTATGAAAATGATTCTCTTGTTTTGTAACAATTCAGATATCTTCACTGTTACCTTGTTTCCTTTGGCATGGCAAAATAATCACAGATAAACGCCTTTAACTTGCCTGCTGCATGGGACTGATAGTGATTTTTTCTGCTGATCACAGCAATTTCCCATGGAAGCATCTGTTCCATTGATACTGTTTTCAACGCAGGTGTTAAATACCTGTGGGCAACCGGTCCCGGCAACACTGCCACACAACTGCTTAACGTAAGCAGCTCTGCGGTAAAATGCGGCAGCAAACTTTTGTAGGAAATATGCGGCGAAAATCCATATTGACTGCACAATTGAATAAACTGGTCGTGTAACGTGGATGTCTCGCCAAATGTAACAATCCGTTCTGTTCTCAGTTCCTCTACGGAAATCTGCGTCATTTTCGCCAGACGATGCTGCTTATTCACCATCAGCTCCACTTTGTCCCGAAGCACTACCGTAGTATCAAATTGTGAAAAATCTTCTATTGGCAGCATCACCAATCCCAGATCAGCCTTTCCACTCAGCACATCCCCTATCACTACCTTCGAGCCGTTTTCAATAATGCTGATATCTATTCCGGGATATTTTTTTTGGAATTCTGTCAGAAGCGGCGCAAAATACATGTCCAAAAGCACACCCGGACAGCTCAGTTTCACATTTCCGTAGCGCGCGGATTTCACATCATCAATATTCTGGTATATGTCGTTAAAATGTGTCAGCACCCGCTGTGCCTGTTCATAGAGTGCTTCCCCTGCATCCGTAAGCCGGAAGGATTTACTGGTTCTTTCAATCAAACTCACGCCCAGCTCCTGCTCTAATGTTTTTACCACCCGTGTCAGCATGGGCTGTGAAATAAAAAGCTTCTTCGCAGCACTGGTAAAATTTCTGCATCTGACGATTTCCACAAAACATTCCAGTTGGCGTACATCCATAGTCTTTCTCTCCTACAGTTCAATACCGCATCCCTTCAGCAATTCTCTCGCGGTATCCAGGGAATCCACACCGTGAAGGTTCTTAATCGGTGCAAATTCTTTCGCCCGGTCCACCTCATAGGGAATACAATTATCCATCATATGTACCATATCTAAGACCAGTGTCTCGAACTTGTAACCATTCGGCGCTTCCGGCTTTACATAATTGCCGTCCACGTCCATGTACGGAATTTTCTTCTCCACCACGTGAATCGGCATGTGGGCATCTGCGATTTCCTCTAACCGCTGCTCAGAAAACAGGTAATTTAAAATTACTCCAAAACCATACTGCAAATCCCCATTCGCTTTTCTGGCAGTAGCCATCTCCTCCGTCATCTCATAGTACTCCGCAATGGATGGCTTTCCATCCTCGGTGCAAAGGACACCCACACGCTCATCCGGTGCACATTTCCGCACTACCTTAGCGCCGCTGACACAACCGTAAGCAATGGTTGCACCGATAAAGAGCGGGTCTGCAATGCGCTGTAAACAGTTATCCACAGCAAAAACATTGATCCACTCAATGCCCCGGGCCTTAATGTCCGCCAGCAATCCGGCATTTACCATGGAACCGAACCAGCCGCCGTTTCCGTTTGGCGACATCACCACTTCTGTGGATGACTCCATGTAGACTCTGCCCTGATAATCGCAGGCAGGCTCCATCTCCTGGGTAAAAAACTTTACATACTCTTTCGGGTATCCAAAATAAGCGTGCTCTTCGAAAAACTGCACCGTATCCTCATGATTGATGTTGCTTGTCATGATATAGAAGGGAACATATGCTCCGGCCTCGTCGGTAACCTCCATCAGATTTTTCAGAAGCTGCTCGAACAGATACAGCTCCCGGTTTACACCGATATTTAAGGTTCCCTTGGGCTTGTCCAGACCAAGGCGGGTTCCCTGGCCTCCTGCCAAAAGTACCGCTCCTACCTTCTGCTCCCTGATTGCGTTTAATCCAATCTCGCGGAACTCGGCTTCTCTTGCCGTGATTTCACTGATTTCCACCGCTTCTAACGGGGCAAAAACGCCCCGCTCATTTACAGTTTCTTTCCTCTCAATATGCTCCAGAATGGACCAGTCAATCTTTTTCAACTGTTCCTTTAATACTTCGTTTTCCTCCGGAGAATTTTTCTCCATAGCTGCTCTGATATAGCACTGTCTTTCGTCTTCCCAAATATTCATGTTACTATCCTCTTCTCCAACTTTCTGTCCTTGACAACATTTCGTAGATCGGCCTGCTGAACTGTTACCTCATTTCCGCTCGATGGATATTCCTGTTAATATCTCATCTTCACCAACTTCATAGACCACCGTGACTTTATCCTCCACATTCAGAATCGCTGCCACCGGATATTCCCGTCCATTGATGAGGTAATACGCCGCCTCGTCCTGCAGGCGGATAAAATAGTAGGTATCTCCATCCATAACAGAAGAGCGGATTTCTGCAATTCTGCCCGTAATTTCACCAGTCTCCACCACAGGCTCTGCTTCCGGTTCCGTCAGACCGCTCTTTAAAAGCATGGCTGCATAATTCTCCTGACATTCCTCCACGGTACTGCCCGTTGCCACAATCTGATACTGGCTTACATTTACCATGGCATACATTTTTACCAGCTGGGAAGCATCCTTTAAGGCCATAAAATACGTAGGTTCCCCGCCGATATTCAGAAGAATCGGGAACGTGGACTGGTAGCTGTACTGCTGCACGGCACCCTGTGCAGACTTCATGCCCGCCGATTCATTGGCACCTGCGCAGACATAATAACGCGCTTCCTTGGTTCTCTGATTCACCAGTATAAATCCCAGGTTACTCTCATCCCCTGCCACAGATGTCACTCCGGTATACACCCACACGTCATCATCCTTGGCAATGTAATTGTAACCGGTGGTGGATTTCGTGCAGCCGCTCTGCCCTAACATGGAATTCCAGAAACCATCCTGATACAGACCGTAATAATCATACTGTTCCATAATCAAATCTGCGCTGCAGACCCGGTCCACCCAGGAAGGCACTTCGCCGATGGGATAAAATTCACTTTCGCCGGTCACCGCATTCACAAGTACCGCACCGGTCACGTCCGTTCCACCGAAAAGGCCGATGGTCTTTGTGACTGTCGTGGCACACCAATAAGGCACACCATTGTCACCCACCTCAAAATTTACATCATAAAACATTTTGGTGGGATATGTGTAACGCAGATAACGGTCAATATTCCGGTTATAAATTTCCGAAGGAGAATATTTCATTCCTTCCTCCAACCGCTGTACCGTAACCTCCTGGGTTACCATATCAATCAAGAGATATGCCGGAATTCCCTCACTCCGGTTCTTAAACCATTTGATGACGTCCCCGTAATTTAAATAGGTGGCCCGCACCGGTCTGTCGTTATAATTGATCTGCGCCGAACTGGAATCCACTTCAAACTGGGATACCAGATCCGACAATTCCCCCATCTGCTTATTTGCCAGGGTATTGGCCGAAACAGAATCCAGCATCGGAATCTGGTCCCAGCTGACCTCCTGCACCTCTTCGGCAAAATTGCCCTGCTGTACATCCAAAAGCTTCGCGTAGCTTTTCGCCCGGAAAAATACGCTTCCTGCAATGCTTCCAATCACACTGATCACCAGAAGTAATCCTGCAATGACCACCGGAACGGTACATTTTTTCAGCAAATGCTTAAAGTAATCCTTCACACTGGCGGCTTTAAAGCCCGTGACAAACAGGTTGCACACGCAGTACACAATGCACAGCAGATACACAAAGGTGTAAAAATCTGCGGAATGCAGGTTTAGTGCCGGCAGTTTGATGTAAAAGTATAAAACGCCGAACACTATCGTAACTAACAAACTAATTAGCATCTTTTTTACTCCTACTCTTTTTCAATATCCCTCTTTTTTGATTTCTGTTCCTAGTGATTGGCTACGTCCGCTCCGAATGGACAAATGTTCCATTCTACGCTAGGATTCTGGCTAACGTGTGAATATGCCTTTTTTGTTATTTTTGTTTCTTTTATTTTAATTAAATCCCCGGAAACCCTTACCGATAATCTCGCTGCTATTGGTAATGGCAATGAATGCGGACGGTTGATTAATGTGGATGAAGTTTCGAAGTTCTACTGCCTGGCTGCGCTTCATGATGGTGATAATGACCGTTTTCTGGTTGTGTTCATAGGCCCCCTCTGCCTTGTACACCGTGGCACTGCGCCCCAGTTTTCCGGTAATAAATTCGCAGATCGGCTTCGGCTCATTGCAGATAATGGTGAAATATTTGCACAGATTGATACTTTCAATCACATTATCCACTACCAGCGATTTGGCCAGCAGACCACATAGGGAGAACAATCCCGTCTGGGCATCAAACACCATGCAGGATGCCGCAACGATACCCATGTCCACCAGAAAAAGTGCCGCTCCGATATTGAGTTTCGTGTACTTTTTCAAAATCATGGCAATGATATCTGTTCCGCCGCCGGAAGCGCCGATGTTAAATAAAATCGCAGAGCTAAAAGCCGGAAGCACAATGGCGTAAATCAGCTCCAGCACCGGCTCATTTGTAAGAGCTGCTTCCATGGGAAAAAGAACTTCCGCGGCACTGAGTCCAACCGACATTAGTACACTCACATATACCGTTTTGATTCCAAAGCTTGTTCCCAGGCACACGAAGCCTATCACCAGCAAAGCCATGTTGATGATAAAAGTGATCGTTCCCGGCGAAACCGGCAGCACTGCACTAAGCACCACCGCAATACCCGTCACGCCTCCAAATGAAAAATTATTCGGAAACTTAAAGACGTACACACCAACCACCAAAATTAGTGTTGCCACTGTCAGAACCCCATATTCCTCCAGTGTGCGAATTAATTTTCCTCCATTTTTAAACATTTTCTCTAAAGTCCTCATTTTTAGATTTATTTGTAGCTGTTCAGTACCTTCACAGTTACTTTTTTCCTTCTGTTATTCTACCTTATTTCATGCCAAAGTGGAACCATTTCATATAAAATTAAGATTCTTGTTTTTCCGACTATTTTTGTTAAATTGTGCGTCATTTCCACTTTTCTTCTGTTTATTTACAGTATTTATGAACATTTTCCACATAATTATCCACAAAAAACAGTTGCCGCAACGTTCCGTTATACAAGTTCGGATTTTGCGGCAGCTGCTTTCTATGACTTTATATGACTTTATTAGCTTCACTTGGCTTTGCTTGATTTTGCTTCACTCTGTCTTTTATGCAAACACTGCCTGATCCTCTTCATTTATTACACCTTACCGGTGCATTTTTATGCAAGAGCCGCCGTGATGATTGCCATGGAATATACTTCAGCAGCATTACATCCGCGGGACAGGTCGTTAATCGGTGCATTTAAGCCCAGCAGAATCGGTCCGTATGCTTCGAAGTTCCCAAGACGCTGTGCAATCTTGTAACCGATATTTCCTGCATTGATATCTGGGAAAATGAAGGTGTTTGCATAGCCTGCAACCGGATTATCCGGGCACTTGGTGCGTGCTACTCTCGGAGATACTGCAGCGTCGAACTGAATTTCACCCTCGATTGGAAGGTTCGGGTATTTTGCTTTTGCCTTGGTGGCTGCATTGCGCATTTTGTCCACATCTTCGCCCTTTCCGGAGCCCAGTGTGGAGTAGCTTAAGAATGCAACCTTCGGGTCGATGCCGAAAATCTTCGCACACTCTGCTGCCTCGCCGGCGATTTCTACCAGTTCGTCCTCGGTAGGTTTAATGTTGATTGCGCAATCTGCCATTGCAAGAACGTCATTCTCACCGGTTGCGGAAGGACGTACCAGGATAAAGCAGGAGGATACGATGCTGTTGCCCGGTTTTGTCTTAATCAGCTGTAAAGCCGGACGCACGGTATCTGCGGTAGAGTAGGTTGCTCCGCCGAGCAGGGCATGTGCAACGCCCATCTTTACTAACATGGTTCCAAAATAATTTGCGCGGAAAAGGGTCTTTCTTGCCTCTTCCGGGGTTACACCTTTGCTCTTTCTCAATTCACAGAACATCTCCACCATCTCGTCCATTCTGTCGTAGTTGGCAGGATCGATGATCTCTGCTCCACGGATGTTAAATCCGCTTTCCTCTGCCGCCTTAGCAACCTCATCCGGATTGCCCACCAGAACCGGGCTTAAAAAGGTTCCGGCTAACAAACGGGAAGCTGCCTCCAAAATACGAGGGTCGGTTCCCTCTGTGAAAACAATTTTTTTCGGGTTCTTTTTCAAAATGTCAATCAACTGACCAAATCCAAACATGCTATGATTCCTCACTTTTATAAAATTTTTATCCCGACACCACAGGTGACTCCTATTAGCTTTTTGCATGCAGCCACAAAGGGAATGAGCAGCTACATCGCGCCTTTGTCGGGCGATTCTTATGCTTTTATTATATAGCAGTTTTTACGAATTTCAATCTTTGTATTCAATTAAGTGCACTTTTGTTTGACATTTTGTCTGATATTTGATAAAATAATAAGACTTTGTGAAAATATTAACATTTCAAAAAAATAGGATTCATGCAAAAGTACTACCCTGCAGCAATCCTATCTTAATTTTTGTACAATTTAAATCCGAGCGCCGCCCTTCGAACCAAAACCATAGACGGTACCTCCACAGTTAACTCGGCTCAGGCACCCTTGCGGCACCCGGAAGGTTCTACTTAGGGCTGCTCCATTC
>JAGASC010000330.1 GCA_017621905.1 Roseburia sp. | reverse complement strand
CGTGGTGGTTCACTCCATGAAGCTTGACAGCCACGCCATTGATCAAAAGCTCGTATTTTTCCGATATTTCAATCTTGCGAAGCCCGGTTTTTAAGGGAATGATTTCCCCGGCACGCTCTAATTCCACCGTATACAGAAATGGTTTTTCTGCATTCCAGAGCACAGGGGCTGCGGGGGCATAGGAGAACGTATCCGTTATTTCTTCTTCCGTCAAAAGCTGATCCCCTTCAAAAATGCGGACCGTTGCATCGCCGGCTAACTTAATATGGATCTGCTGATCTGTTGGAATCATTTCTACATCGTCAATATGTCCTTCCGGTCTTTGCAGAATGTAGCAATCGCGGAAAATTCCGTTATAGCGGAAAAAGTCCTGATCCTCAAGATAGCTGCCGCAGCACCATTTGAGTACCTTTACACGCACTGTGTTGCTGCCTTTTTGCACATAATCCGTAATATCAAATTCGGCCTGCAGATGGCTTCCCTGCGTAAATCCCACATACTGATTGTTTATGTAAAGAAATGCACAGGAGGAGACTCCCTCGAATACAAAGTAAACTTTTCCCCATTTTTCTGCAATTTCAAACTCACGCTCATAGACTCCGCAGGGATTGTCGTCCGGAACATAGGGCGGGTCACAGGGATAGGGGTAATTTACGTTGGTATAATTCGGATTTTCATATCCGAGAAGCTGCCAACAGGAGGGCACCGGAATGGTATCCCAGGCTGTTATCTGCTCCGGGACATCGATGTCTCTCTGAAAATAGGCAAACTTCCAGTCGCCGTTCAAAAGCTTATACTCGGAAATGCCTCCTGGGATATAGTAGCTTCTTGGAGGCCTTCTGTTTTCGCTGGTTTTTTGTGGGTTTTCATAGATTCTCATATAAGTGTTTCTTCCTTTCTTTTTGTTGTGGTTTTACCGTAAAGGTAAAGTGAATCTGTTTCTCTTTTAATCGATATTCCTCCGGTAATTCCGGTCCGCAGGCATAGGAACCCAAACCGGAAACCTTGTAGTCGATACGCAGATGCGTTTTCCCATCCGCAAAAAGTTCGTCTGTATGTGTTGCCTTGTATAATGCAGCGCTGCTATATTTTGAAACATTCGCCTCAAAACCATCCTGGGATAAAAATTCCAGCTTTCCGATTCTCAGCATTTTTGTTTTGTTATGGTTTCCGTGCTCCTGGGGGCAGACATAGTTCACATATTCCTGTTCTGTATTGCTCGTGTACATACCCATTTTTGCGGCATGGCACATATCACAGTAGCTCTCCGCCGGACCCATTCCATAATAGGTAAACACATTTGTTTCTCCCGGAAGCTCAAATTCAAAGCCCAGCCTGGGAAGCCAAAACGCATCTTCACGGACATTTCCATTCAGTTCAAAATCAATCTGTCCGTCTGCTGCAATTTTAACAGTAAGGCCATACTTTAGAAATGGCTTTCTTGAGACACCTGCAAGGGAACCGGTGAGCACAATGGTATCATTTTCAATACGGCAGTCATAAATTTTTGAAAAACCACAATCCAGATTTTCGCCTTGCCAGGTGTTTAAATTTGCCCATCTGACTTTGATTTTGCGGTCATGATCGGTGGGGGCACGGAAGGCGGAAAGCATCATTTCGCCGGACAACTGTTCCTCGCCATCCACCACAATACTTGTAAATGCACCGTAATGTTTGGAAAAAACATAGGAGAACTCTTTGCCGGAAGCGTAAATATTTATAGAATCCTCTGTCAAAGCAATTCCTGCCGGCTTTTCCTCCGCCAGGAGGATACAGGGAAGTTCGTGCTGTGTTTCGGCATAAGTCTTTCCATCTTTCATCAAAACGGTATTAAGATATGCTCCGTACCTGCATTGGGTTTCTTTATAATCTACATCAATTTTTACGGAAGAATGCGGTTCTGCTGAAAGAACGACCTGCTTTTCGGCAATCTTTTCTCCATCCACTTCAATTGCGTATACAAATTGATACTCATTCAAATTGGTAAAGTCAAGGCGGTTATATATCGTCAGGACGCCATCTTCATAATTCGTCCGAATCGGCTGATAGGCGGCTTTCGCCTCCAGCGTTCCTGCCTTGAAGCTGCGGTCCGCGAATAAAAGCCCATCACAGCAGAAATTCTCATCATGGGTAAGCTCCCCCTCAAAATCTCCACCGTATCGCTCGACACCGTCCACTGTTACCACATGATCCGTCCATTGCCAGATACATCCGCCAATCAGCTTGGGGTATTTGTCAAAAAGCTCGTTGTAGTAATAAACATCTCCGGGACCATTTCCCATTGCAAGAGAGTATTCACACAGAAACACCGGCGCATTGATATCATCCGTCAGCGCATACCCCTCCGTCATTTCAAGGGAAGGATACATTCTGGAGTAAACATCCACATTGTGCATCTGACCTTTATTGGAGGCATCCTCCGCATGAATCAGCCTTGTGTTGTCCCGGCTTTTTGTCCAACGGATCATTTCTAAGTGGTTGCAGCCGTGGCCGCTTTCGTTGCCGGTTGACCATATGATGACGCTAGCATGATTTTTATAATTCTCCACCATGCGTTTCATTCGGTCCACAAACTCATGTTTCCATTCCTTTTTCGTGGCCGGCCAAGCGTTGGATTCTATGTCATATCCGTAATTTACGGCGTTGGCCAGTCTGTTCATAAATCCGTGGGTTTCAATATCCGTTTCAAGCACCACGTACAGACCGATTTCATCGCACATCTGAAGAAAACAAGGCATAGGCGGATAGTGGGATGTTCTGACGCAGTTGATGTTAAGCTCCTTCATTAACATAAGGTCTTTGCGGATTTCCTCCTCCGTCAGGCACCAGCCGCGGTATTTGCTTGTGTCGTGGTGGTTTATGCCGTGAAGCTTGACAGAAACACCATTGATCAAAAGCTCGTATTTGTCTGATATTTCAATTTTTCGAAGCCCCGCTTTTAAGGTGATAAGTTCTCCGGCCCGCTCTAATTCTACAGTATATAAAAATGGTTTTTCCGCATTCCACAGCACCGGATTTTCAGGGGAATAGGAGAATGCATCCGTAAACTCTGTCTCCGTCAAAAGGTTATCCCCTTCCAAAATGCGGACGGTGGCAGTTCCCTTTAATTTAATATTAATCTGCCGATCCGTGGGAATCATCTCCACATCATCGATATGACCTTCCGGTCTTTGCAGAATGTAGCAATCACGGAAAATACCGTTCAGGCGGAAGCAATCCTGATCCTCAAGATAACTGCCGCAGCACCACTTGAGCACCTTTACCCGCACCGTGTTCGTTCCTTTTTGCACATATTCAGTGATATCAAATTCTGCCTGCAGGTGACTGCCCTGTGTAAAGCCCACATACCGGTTGTTTATGTACAAAAATGCACAGGAAGCAACACCCTCAAATACAAAGTAAACTTTTCCCCATTTTTCCTCTAGTGCAAACTCGCGCTCATAGACTCCGCAGGGATTGTCATCCGGAACATAGGGCGGATCACAGGGATAGGGATAATTCACATTTGTGTAATTGGGATTTTCATAGCCAAAAAGCTGCCAGCAGGAGGGCACCGGAATCTTATCCCAGGCCGTGATCTGCTCCGGAACATCGATATCCCTGGGGAAAAATGCGAACCGCCAGTCACCGTTTAGAAGCTTATATTCGGAAATCCCTCCGGGAATATAGCAGCTTCTTGGCGGTTTTCTGTTCGCGCTGGTTTTTTGTGGATTTTCGTAGATTCTTATGTCTGCGCTCATACTTTTCTCCTCTTATTTATTCATGACAATAGAAAGTCCGCAAAGTCTGAGCTCATTATATGACAAATAGATGAATTTTAGTGTAATATGTTAAACTAAATAATATAACATTTCGAAACAAAAAGAAATTATGCCGTATATAATTCTCTGTATTTTGTCGGAGACATTTTTTTCCCTTTTGCAAAAAATTTCGAAAAAGTGCATACGTCAGGAAAGCCGACAGAATAGGCAATCTCGCTTATGGTCAGAGCCGTGTTGGCCAGAAGTTCACAGGCCATAGCATATCTCTGCTGATTGATAAATTCCTTCGGTGAAACCCCTTCATACTTTACAAATAGATTATATAAATACCGTTCATTCACATGTACTTTCTCGGCCACATCCCGCACCGTAATTTTTTTATTAAAATTATATTCAATATACAGCTTGGCATTTGCAACATGCTGGATCGAAATACAGGAACTGGATTCCGCCACGGATTCATGCAGCGAAATTAAGTTAAAAAAGAACCCCAGCGCTTGCGTATGAGACAAACAGGAGTACTCGCTAAAAACATTTTGACACATTTTTATCAGCTTTCCTTTAAAACAAAACCGGAATACATGAGAAGCATCCAGCTTTAAAACCGGCAATACATATTTTTCCGCAGCCTCCCTGGAAAAAATAATCCAGAAATAATTCCAGGGATTTTCCGTATCAGAGTGATATTCCTGCATCTGATTGTCAAAAATGAAAAAACCCTGATTTTCACAAACCTTCTCGCCATTAAAATAACCACATCCACTGACTACATAATGCAGAATACAATGACTCCGATACCCCGGTCCCCAGTGTGCCAGATCCGCATGATCCTCATATCCCATACACTTTACAAAAAGACAATCATTATCATCGTACGTTACCGGCAAATATTCACTCATTTTACATTATCCTCTTTCCTAAATTGTTTATACGACCAGTATATTTGCCATCTTTTTTATGAAGCAAATACACAAGCTTGCTAAATGAATACGTATGATTTTACCATATAAAAATATGATATGTCAATTTACAGAAAAAACGAGTACGGTATAATAACAATAAAGCGTTTACAACTTATGCTATAGCCAGTAACGCAGCGTAGAAGGGATATGTGTTCCATGAGGACCCTTGGACGACGTCGGCACAAAATTCAGCAACGCATTTGCAATACGTTGCTGAATTCGCGAGGTCTTTTCGAGCTTAGTGTCCGCTACGTCGGTCACAAGCCAACTTGTTGGCTTTG
>JAGASC010000329.1 GCA_017621905.1 Roseburia sp. | reverse complement strand
CACCTATTAGTTTCAAACTTTTTTCTCCTTTTCTTGTTTTTTCTATTTCGAGGAATCCTCCGGCACTATTCCGAAGTATTCTCATCGACAAATATTAATTTGTTTTAGCCTTTGATAGCTCCAACAGTAATACCCTTAACAAAATACTTCTGCAGGAACGGATAGGCTAACATGATCGGTCCAATGGTCATCAGACACGTTGCCATTTGCACAGCATCTGTCGGAATAGCTGTGTTTGTTATAATAGCCCCCATCTCAGAAGCATATTTCACATTTGACATAATCTGCCGCAACAGATACTGCAGCGGATATAGTTTCCGCTCATCTATAAAGTTCATCGCCATCCACCAGTCGTTCCAAAAACTAAGCATATAGAACAGTGTAATTGTTGCCACACCAGGCTTGGCGATCGGCAGCATGATGGACCAAAAGGTCCGAAACTCACCCGCTCCATCAATCTTCGCAGATTCTACCAGTTCCCCCGGCAGACCTGCAAAGGTATTTCGCATCAGGAACATATTCCAGGTTGAAAAGCTCATAGGCAAGATCATCGCCCATATGGTATTTTTGAGTCCCAGATTTACAACCGTGATATACCATGGAACAAGTCCCCCGGAAAACAACATGGTAAAATATGCCACGAAGCTGAAAAAGTTCCGGTATTTGAGATAAGGACGCGAAATCGCATAGGCAAACATCGTCGTAATCGCAACGGCAAGCACTGTACCAATTACAGTAACTGTAATCGTCACAATATAAGCATCAACGAGAGTGCCGCCGCGGCCAAACAGATATTCAAATGCTTCCAGTGAAAACTCCTTCGGCCAAAGTGAAAATCCGTATTTCACAATAGCCTTCTCACTGGAAAAAGCTGCGGAAATTACGAGCCAAAACGGGATAAATGTAAAAGCACACAAAAATATCAACCATATGTTTGTCATTACATTGAAGGTTTTCGTACCAACGGACATCCGGATACGATTCGGATTTTTTCTCTTTCTCATATCTCTTTTCCTCCTAAAACAGTGCGTTTTCAGACTCGTACCGTCTAACCAGCCAGTTGCTGAACATTACCAATGCAAAACCCATCACGCTCTGCCAGAGACCTACTGCCGCAGACATACCGTACTGCATACTGTTCCTCATGGCCCCATACACATATGTATCGATCACATTGATATACCGCAAGGAAGCGCCAGTGGTCGGAGAAATTGCAACAAACATATTAAGGTCAGCCCGGAACACTCCGCCAATGCTCATCAGAAGCATAATAATGATCGTTGGCTTCATAAGCGGCAGTGTTATGCGGATAATTTCCTGCATTTTACTCGCACCGTCAATTCTTGCCGCCTCATAATAGGACTGGTCGATGGATGTGATACGTGCCAGATAAATGACAGTGTTGTAACCAAGGCTCTTCCAGACCGAACAAATCACGACAATCCACACCCAAGGAAATCCGAGGCTGTACCATGCGATGCGCTCCAGACCAGCCTCCTCCAGTACACTGTTTATAAGACCATAACTATCGGAAAGCAGTGCCTGCAGGATCGCCTGTACCACAACCCATGAAACGAAGTACGGAAAAAATATCATCGTCTGATAGATTTTCTTCAATTTTTTCTTTCTGACTTCATTCAGCAAAATCGCAGTGGAAACGCTAAGTACCAGCGTTAATGTGATGCACAAGAAGTTTAAGAGCAGTGTATTGCCCGTAACACGAACTGCATCATTGGATTTAAAAAAGAATTCAAAGTTTTTCAATCCCACAAACGGGCTCTTTGTAATACCGTCACGGGCGTTATACTTTCGAAATGCAATCTGTGCACCGTACATTGGCACATAACAGAATACCACCAGCCACGCCAGAGCGGGGAGACACATTATGTAAAGTGCACGGTTACGCCACAGCTCATGTATGATCGAATTATGCCGCGGACGTTTCGATGTTTTTCGTTCCGCCTGCTTTTGTATTTTTCGCTGCTTCTTCATTTTTAATCCTCCTCTGCTTGTTTTACTGACAACGTTTTATGTACTTTTCACAAGCTCCATTAATTTGTAAATTCGTTTTACTTTTTGTATTTTACAACATATAAGCTAGAATTGCAACCCGTCAGATTAACCAATTTTGGCATTGTTAATTTGGTAATATTGCCATTTTTTCGTAAATGCTTGAATATGCAAAGTTTTCCGCTCTTTTTCTTACCTTTATCTTCCCTTTTTTTCTCTCTAATCCTCGTCAAAATTACCGAAATATGTTTTTCAAATTCAGCGAAAGCAATTTGTACAAGTTATTGACTAATTCTAATCCTACGCTGTAATTAATGCAAATTCACGTTAATCCGCATCTGATGATTCCCAGTCAAAACGATGCTCTCACCAGCGGTACGTCTGTTATTATGGAGAAGCTCACCGTAACAGTGCACTTGAAAAAAGAAAAGCCGGGAGCAACCTTTATAAAATGCTCCCGACTTAAAAATATTAAAACTATTTTTTGCCGAAAAAAGCGTCTGTAAACGCATCGGATCGCTGCTTGAGCAATTGTATCAATTCAATCAGCGACGAATCCTTCGTATATGCATATTCTTTCATTAAAACGCCCTGCTCATGGCACAGCTCCATGTAAAGCGGGTAATAATTGAGCAGCAGGAAATTCATATATTTCACCATACGATAAGAACCGTACAGGCGGGGATTTTTATCCGTTTCATAATGCTCCACTGCCACGTTGCGCTTTTTCAAAATAGCGTCATGAATGCTTTCCCAGCTGCGGTCTTTGGCAAGAACCAGTGTATAAGCATCGGTGGGCATCCGGTCATCCTCCCGGTCCGTCTTGTGACAGTCACTGCTGCCAACAATGGGCATATCAAAACCCTTGGCACGCTCCTCAAAATAGAAGGCGGTCTGAAGATTATTGGTTTCCCTTCCGCATGCACCATTCAGCAGTTCAAATGCTTCATAGTTACCATGTTCAAATGTAAACTCTGTAATCTTAGGCGGTACAAAATAGACCGTTTCCCAGATCCAGAATGGATGCGTCAACACCGGCATGCCGCCAAATTTGCGGGATGTTTCAGCTACCCAGTAACGGCTGGCATAGTTATACCGATCAATCCCTTCCGGAATCTTTAGTGTTTCCGCAAGTTCGCGTATGCATGCTTCACACTCGTCCTGATGTTCAAAATAGTATTTATTCACACTTTGACTGGCACCGATCGATACTACATGAATGTACTCCACCGGTGTGTGAACCTCCTCCCCCGGCAGACAGGTAAAGACATCCGGCAAATCAGCAAACAGCTCCTTCGCCTTGACAGAGGAATCATACCAGTAATGATCGGTGATGGCAGCATAATCGAACCCGGCCTTTTTCAAATTGGCAATGACACCGCCTACCGATTCGCGTCCATCCGAATCGTAGGTATGGATATGCATATCCCCTTTATATACTGTCAGCCCGTACAGATCTTCATTGACCGAATATAAATACAGCATAGGATGCCCCAGTGCAGCATGTTTGATCCGCCTGCCGCAGTAAGGTGGCTTATAATACGGATTCGGGTAATACTGAAGTTCCTCAGGCAGTATGATTTTAATGGTAAACTGCTGTTCCCCGCAAAAGGTCTCGGTAAATACCAATTTACCGTCTGCAGCGTACAATTTGATCCTTTTTACCGCGCATCCATCCAGTCGGGCTGTGGTTTCCTCCGCCGGCCAGATTTCCACGGTATACTCGTATCCATCCAAAAATACGGTATGGTCACCGGTGGGTGCGATGGTAATTTCGGTCGCAACTCCATTTTGAACTACTGCAGGAGTAATCCTGAAATCAGTCAGATGATATTCCTTCATAATATACCAGTATCCTTTCCTTCATGCGCAAGCAGTGTGAAAAATAAACTCGCAAGTCTATTTTTCACACTGCACTGCTTTTTCTAGGTTACGCTTCTTTTTTCTTTTTATAGCAATAAGAAATTGCTATCAATGCAATACCTAATATTGCTATAACTGCAACCGCCAAAATACTTACAGATGTATCTCCGGTCTCCGGGCTTGCACTATCGCTGACACTTGCATTCGTGTTTGCATTCGCATTGGTGCCGGCATTACTTACCGTGCCTGTAATCGTAGTACTGCCTCCGTCAGTGTTGCTGCCGCTGTTTCCGGTTCCGGAAGTATCTGTTGTATTTCCGCCATTTTCTGTTCCGGATGTACCATTGGACCCGCCGCCATTTTCCGTTCCCGGCGTATCTGGTGTATCCTCGTCATCTTTCTCATCCTCTAATACCGGTGCCGTCTGTGTATCGGTTACAGCCTCACTCTCATCATAAGTGACGGTTGCCGCATATTTGATATATCCGGTATAGGAGCTTCCTTGCTGACAATCTGTCTTTGTATTTTCAGCAGAATATGTCACACCATCAAAACTGTAAAGCGCATTTTCCACCGCAGGTATGGTTGCCGTATAGGTTTTCCCATCCTTGTTAAGTGCAAATGTCAATGTAAAGGAATTTGGAGCATTCTGCTGCAGCTTATCAAATACCACCTCACCGCTGCTTCCCACTTTTCCTGTCCTTACATACTTGGTTCCTTTCACACGAGCCTCAAATACGTGGGTGCTTTCCGGTTCAATATTCTCAAAAATATTACAATCCTGCCACTCTCCTTCATCCATTCTGTACTGAGCACCTTCTATGGCATCTACCGTATAAGTAAAGGTCTCGTCATCGATTGCCGCATCATAGCTGCCGGTAACGGCAGGTGCCTCAGGTGTAGTCTTTGTAATTCCCACCTCAATCAAAGTGCCTTCATCAACAGATTCCGGACACGTCATTGTGACATACATATCTGCCAGAATCAAATCAACCGCCTCTGTATTGCCGGTAAAGAACAGGCGGAAATAATTCACCCGGTTCAAGTCAAGATAACCGCCGCTTCCCATATTGTAATAAGCCTTTGTCAGCGGAAGATATATTTCGTTCCAACCTGCCTCTAATTGCGTGTTTGCCGCATTGATGGCCCATTGTATTTCATGCGTATCTGAAGCAACCCGGGAAGATATTTCCATAATAAGACTTCCCAATCCCTGCAGGGCTTCTTCATCCTCCACATACACAGACATATGAAGGTAACCGCCGCTATAATCTGCCAGGTGCTGCACCTCGTTAATACTATATCTCGCATACTGGTAAGTACCTGCTGCAGCAGCCACATTCAAGATACCATAGCCTGTCTTTCCATATTCTGTCAATTCGATAAACTGTGGCTCTCCGTTACCGCCGGCCCGTGTCAAGTCCTCTGCTGTTTCCCAGAGCATATCTGCGTCGTCATTCTCCACAACACCTTCGTCCACGTACTCGCGATGAACGATCTCGAATCCATCCACATAGTAAGTATAAGCGGTTTCGGTGGCGGCAGCGGCAAAGAAACGAACATAGTTTACTGCGGAAAAATCGATATAGCCGGTTGCAGAACCACCTGCGATCGGAAGCCAGATTTCATTCCAGCCTGCAGTAAGATTCATGTCATAGTAGCCATTGTTTCTTCCAAAATTAAACTGTAATTCCTGACTGTCAGATTTGCCGCTGGATGACAGTTCCAAAACATATCCTGTATTTTCCGCACCTTCCGGTACATACAAATAAAAATGAATATATCCATCCTCCATGTAGGATTTGATGTTTACTGCGTCAAAGCTGACTGCGCAAACAGGCTGCGCTGCAGTAGCTTCCCAAATATTCGTGGTGGAAATGGATTCCGTTGCTTCCGGAGCTTCGGACACCGGTACAACCGTAAAGTTTGTAGAGACAGCAGAATCTGCGTTTACCAGATTCGTTTTTTGCTTAATGCCATTGCCAACTTCTGTAAGTTCCGCACCCTCCGGCAATTCTTTCAGCAGTCGTATGCTGCTGACTTTACAGCTCGACACTTCTGAATCTGCCTCAAATGCAAAGGAGGATATCATCACCTGGCTTAAATCTTCATCAAAATGCTCCATTGCTATATAAATGGTCTGCTTTCCAGCTTATAGTGGTAACTGATAATTCGGATAACGATTCCATAATAGATAGAAATAAATGAGTCCTATACAGAAAGATAAAACTAAAATAGTTCCACTATGAACAGGAAATATTATTATTAGAAAGT
>JAGASC010000328.1 GCA_017621905.1 Roseburia sp. | reverse complement strand
CACTGTATACGAAGGGCTTGGTGCTGCCGGTGTGGCCTTCGGAGAAAACGTGAAGTATATTCCCGGGGACGCACTTCGGAATGGCCTTATCCTTGATGCAAGAGCGGCAGCCATCCTTACGGAACGAGGAGTCGATGTAGGTATCATTGCTGTGGGAGAGCAAACCAGCGTGACCGAGGAGCATTTTTGAAGTATGATGAATATGTTTCTGTCATTGGCGCCAGACCTTATCAGATGACGCTCCGTGATCAGGTGCAGGTTTTGAGTGTCTTTCCGGTGGGAGATGCGTGCATACCGGCTTCCTATCTCTACGAAAATGCAGAGGGACAAAAGTTCCTGGTATTTACATTTGATGCCTATTTTGCCCCGGAGGCGTTGGTACGTCAGTATACCCGCTCCCGTCAGCTTGCCGATGTCATAGCGTTGTTTTTCGGGCAGCCACTGCCGGCTTACAGTTTTGGAAACCCTGACCTCTATCTGCTTTGCAAGGAAGGCGAGGGTTCACTTACGGTCGGATTGTGGAATTTTTTTGCGGACAGTATCATGAAGCCGGAGGTGATATTAGGAAAAACCTACAAAAAAATTACCTTTATCAACTGTACCGGTGAGCTGCGGGGAGAGCGGGTCATTTTGCGTGAACTGCAGCCCTACGCCTTTGCAGGCTTTGAAGTAGAATGAGGTGGAAGGTTAGAGACATTGGAGGAGAAAATTATGAACGCTTACTATCTGAAAAAGGCAAAGGACAATATGCCGGACTGTGCAGGGGGCACAAGATATTCCGATGATATTGTGGAACTGATTGCGGATGAGAGGGCACATCTGGGCGTTGGTGTGAAGCCTCTTGGAAAAAATAGAGAATCATTTGTAACAGGTGACCGTTTTGTTCTCGATTTCGGAGAACATTGTGTGGGTATACTGTCTTTTCAGCTTACGCATGTACAGAGTTACCTGGATGCGCCGGTCTGCCTGAGACTGAAATTCGGAGAGATCCCTTATGAAATAGATACGGATTTTAAAAATCACCGGGGGGAGCTGATTTCTTCCTGGCTGAGCGAGGAAATCATCTATGTGGATTTCCCGGGAAAGGTTACATTGCCCCGCCGCTATGCCTTCCGTTATCTCGAGGTGGAAATCCTAAAAACGCGGCAGCCCGTAAAATTAACGGACTTCGCAGTACATAAATCCACCAGTGCAGATGAACGGAAGATGCAGCCGCTGCCGGCAGGAACAGACCCGCTTCTTGTGTCCATTGATTCCGTGGCGGCAAAAACGCTGGCAGAATGTATGCAGGAGGTATATGAAGATGGGCCGAAACGCGATCACAGGCTTTGGATTGGTGATTTGCGTTTGCAGGCACTCACAGACTCCTGTCTTTTCCAAAATCACAAGCTGGTAAAGCATTGTCTTTATCTTTTTGCGGCATGTCAGAAAGATGGGCAGTATCTGCCGGGATGTCTGTATGATAAACCGGAATTGTTTTATGATGAGGGAATGGGCATCACAGACTATGCTTTGCTGTATGCGGTTACCCTGTGTGATTATTATACGTATTCAAAAGATATGGAAACGACACTTGATTTATATCCTGTTGCGAAAAAACAGGTGGAACTTGCTGCATCCTTACATGATGAAAAGGGAATCATTACATTTCTGGATGGATGGAGCAGCTTTATTGACTGGGCAGAAGGGCTAAAGACAACAACCGCTGTAGAAGGCGTTTATCTATATACATTGGAGAAAATGGCAGAGCTTGCAGAAGCAATCGGAAAAAAAGAGGATGCAGGGGAATACCGTGCGGCATTGCAAAAAACAAGGGAATGCGCTTATAAAAATCTTTTTGATCCACAGAAAAATACATTTTGCAATGTCTATGATAACAATCAGTATTCGGTACAGGCACAGGTATGGATGATTTTAGGCGGTGTTGTAGAAGGGGAGGAAGCCTGGACCATATTGACACAGTGCCTCTCCAATGACGATTATATCCAACCGGTTACACCCTATATGCATCATTACGTGGTAGAGGCAATGATCCGTATCGGCAGGATGGAGGAGGCACTTGATTATATCAAGAATTATTGGGGCGGAATGGTACAGGCGGGCGCAGACACCTTTTGGGAGGTATATGTGCCGGGAAATCCCACCCTTACCCCCTATGGAAACCTGCTTCTTCATTCCTGGTGTCATGCATGGAGCTGTTCGCCTGCCTACTTTATTAGAACGTACTTTGTAACTGTTCAAAACAGTCCTATGCATTAACTGCATAGCACGCCGACAGGTGTGTCGGCGGTATGAAAGCGCTGAACAGCCATGAGCAAGCCCCATCGCGGAGCGATTTTCATGGGCTTGCGTTCGTAACTGTGAAGGTACTGAACAGTTACCATACTTTTTAAATAAAAAGTAAAATACAAGGAGGATGAAAATGATTTTCGGTGAAGATAACTTTAAATTTAAACCTGCAGATTTTTACCCATTCAAAGATTTAGACGAGATCAACAGAGTACGTGCCATTACAAAAGAAGAAATCCTGGCAATGAATGGAAAACATCCGACAAGCCCAAGTATGTACATCGATGTGCGTAAAGACGAGGAAGCGGGTATTGTCATGATAGCCGACATGGTAAAAAGAATTGTGGATTCAGACCGTTACGATAAAAAGGTGGTTATGATCATGCCGAATCCCTGCCCGGCTTACCGGCAGGTCGCTTACCTGCTGAAGGAACTGAAAGTAAACTGCCGCAACGTAAAATTTTACATGATGGACGAGTGGGCAGACGAAGACGGAAACATTGCTCCGTTAAGCTACAAGGCAGGTTTTGGTAATGCATTCTACCGCTTTATGGTTTCCAATATCCTGGAACTGGGCTTCAAGGAAGAAAATTTCATTTACCACAGCAATAAGACGACTCCGGATTACTCTAAGATGCTGGAGCAGGACGGAGAAGCTGACATCGTATACAGTGGTCCGGGCTGGCCGGGACACCTGGCATTCATCGACCCGGTGGAAGACTGGTTCTGCGATACTATGGAAGAATATTGCGCACAGGGCGCCAAAGTCGCATCCCTGCATCCGCTGACGATCGCACAGAACTCCCTGCACGGCTCCTTCGGATGCTCCGGTGATATTGCAAATGTACCGCCAAAAGGCGCTATGATGGGTCCACGTGACGCAATGAAAGCGAAAGAAGTGCTGGATGTGCACGCCATCACAACTGCAGGTACTCATGTAACCTGGCAGAGACTGACCTCCAGACTCTGTGTATTCGGAAAACCCTCCCAGGACGTTCCGGCATCTATTCTGCAGCTGCGTGAGAACCCGACCCATGTGGTAATGAGTGAGACGAATATTCAGAGCATCAGGCCGGATTATTACTTCCAGTACTAAGAAAAGACGTAACAGTTCAGACAGCCCTTAGCATTTACTGCTAAGGGCGTAAGAAAACATGGAACATGCAAGCATCCAGCCCCATCGCGGAGCGATTCTCATGGCTGGATGCACGTAACAGTGAAGGTATCTGAACTGTTACGAAAAGACAGGCAGTATGCTGACAAATAAAAGAGAGATGATGGACAGGCAGAGATGACAATAAAGAAAAACATACTTGAAATAGACAAGAATTTTGTGGCAGAGAAGGTCGAACATAATGGGATGAGAGTGTACGATGTCGGTGATGAGCCATTTAAGATCTATGGTGTCAAAAAGCGAAAGGACGGAAAGGGATATGAGAGAATGCAGTCAGACATAGCAGAAAAAATCCCTAATCTATCGATAAATTCACTGTATAGCAATACATCAGGTGGAAGAATCCGATTTAGAACGGATTCTTCCAGGATTATATTACGTTGTATATTGCCGAAGGTAGAAAGTTTTCCGGATATGCCCCTTACTGGTTCGAGCTGCTTTGACTTGTATGTGGATGGAACATATTTTAATGTGTTTCGCCCGGGGATAGACAAGGATGGGAATTATGCAGATACGACGATGTCGAAGGATGGTTATGAATCCGGTTTTTATTTGGGGGAAAGGAAAATGAGAGACATCTTAATTCATTTTCCTCTTTATAACGATGTGTCGGAAGTATTTATTGAACTTGAAGATGAAGCAATGGTTGCATCTCCAAAAGAATATCGCTATAGGGAACCGGTGGTTTATTATGGTTCATCGATAACTCAGGGCGGATGCGCGTCCCATCCCGGAAACAGTTACCCGGCAATCATCGCGAGAAGGATGGATATAGATTATATTAATTTGGGTTTTTCCGCAGGGTGTTTCTCAGAGCCTGAAATGGCTGAGTATATATCCGGCTTGAAAATGGAAGTGTTGGTGTATGACTATGACCATAATGCGGGTGATCTGCAATACTTAGAAAAGACACATGAAGCATTTTATAAGAGGATCAGGCAAAAGCAGCCAGGTCTGCCTATTGTAATTGTGTCAGCAGCGGATTCTTCCTTTGGCAAT
>JAGASC010000327.1 GCA_017621905.1 Roseburia sp. | reverse complement strand
CATAGAGGATTAGGACAGAGGTAAGCTATGAGAAGAAAAGTTGCAGTATCTATCATTATTATAATCTGTTTTCTTTTGCAGACTACCCTGTTTCAGGCATTGGCCTTTGCCTCTATTTCACCGAACCTGCTGATCATTGTTGTTTCTGCCTTCGGATTTATGCGCGGGAAAAAGGAAGGGCTGTTCATTGGATTTTTCTGTGGTCTTATCCTGGACATTTTTGGCGGGACAGTTCTCGGATTTTATGCTCTGATTTATATGTACATCGGTTATTTGAATGGTTTTTTCCGGAAGCTTTTTTACCCGGAGGATATCAAGCTGCCGATGCTGCTTATTGCAGGAAGTGATTTGGCTTCCAATTTTATTATTTATTTTTTTCTGTTTCTTTTTCGCAATAAGTATGATATTGGCTACTATTTTTGGCATGTTATGATTCCGGAGCTGGTATATACCATGGTTGTGACAATTTTCTTATATTTTGTAATTTTAAAAATAAACCAGCGGCTTGAGGCAATTGAAAAAAGGAGTGCAAGTAAGTTTGTTTGAGAATATAAAAGAAGGAGTTCGCCTGTTTTTTAAATCGCGTTTTACAGTAGCAGCATTTGTCATGCTTGGACTTTTCGGGCTGCTTCTATGGCGTGTTTTTTACCTGCAGGTCGTAAACGGGGAAGAGTATCAGGACAACTACACATTGAAAATCGTTAAAGAACGTACGCTAAACAGTACCCGTGGAAATATTTATGACAGAAACGGGGAGCTGATTGCGTACAATGAGCTTGCTTATTCCATTACAATTGAGGATAACGGGACCTACAGCTCTACCAAGGCGAAAAACAAAGCTTTGAATGCTGAAATTGCCCAGATTATCACAGCTTTAGAGGCGAATGGAGATGCGATCATCAACGATTTTAAAATTGACTTAAATTCGGATGGCACATACAGCTACAATGTCTCCGGCACCTCCTGGAAGCGTTTCCTGGCGGACGTATATGGCAAGACTTCTTATAAGGATCTGGAGTATGACAAGGAGCGGGGATATGACCGGGCCAATGCCACCGAACAGCAAGTCATGGACTATCTGGCGGAAAAATATGGCATCAATGCGGAAGATGACGATGATTTGACAAAATATGACCGGAAAATGGCCTATCAAATTACAGTCGTTCGTTTTGCTATCGCTCAGAATGCTTACCAAAAATATATCCGCACCACCATTGCCACCGATGTTTCCGAGGAAACAGTGACCTATATCAGCGAGCATTCCAATGAATTGCAGGGAGTTGAGGTGGAGGCTGATACCATACGAAAGTACAATTACAGCGAATATATTACATCAATTGTAGGATATACCGGAAAGATTTCCCAGGAGGAATACGATAAACTTTCTGCTGGAGATGACAGTTATACCTTAAATGATGTCGTCGGGAAAAGTGGTATCGAACAATATATGGACGGGGAGTTAAAAGGCGAGAAAGGCTACGAGAAGCTTTATGTGGATTATCTCGGTAAGACGATTGCAGTCATTGACAAGGAAGAACCTGTGGCTGGAAATGACGTTTATCTTTCCATCGACATTAACTACCAGGTTGCTGCTTATGATATTTTGGAGCAGGAAATCGCCGGAATTGTATATGCCAACATTGAAAATTACTCTTCCGATATCAATATTCCGATTACAGATGTCTATTTTGCGTTGATTAACAATAATGTAATTGACTTTGAGGAATTTACCGATGAGGATGCTGCCGATACGGAAAAAGAAGTCCATCAGGTATTTGAAACAAGGAAAAACAGCGTATACGAGAACCTATGGGAACAACTGACCGGCAGTGCGCCGACCGCATTTTCCAAAATGACTGACGAGGATCAGGATTATGTGACCTATATCGTGGATCGTCTGAAAAAAACGAAAATCCTTCAGGAGAGCAGCATAGACACCTCAGACGAAGTTTACCAGAAATGGAGACAGGGCACTATCAGCCCACAGGAATATTTATCCTATGCCATTTCCAAAGGCTGGATCGATATCACACAATTTACTGTAGATGAAAAATATGCGGATTCTTCCGAAATCTACGAGGCGCTTTGCACCTATATTTTAGAAGAATTTGTAACGGAGCGGGGATTTTCCAAAATTATTTATGAGTATTTGATCAAAGGAGGAGCCATTAACGGTCGACAGCTTTGCCTTATTTTGTTCGATCAGGGAGTACTTGCCTATGATGAGGAGGAAATAACAGCACTCTCCAAGGGAACGGTGAGCGCAATGTCCTTTATCAAAGAGAAAATCAAGAATCTGGAGATTACCCCGGCCCAGCTGGCGTTAGATCCATGCGCCGGTTCCTGTGTCATCACCGATGTAAATACCGGTGAGGTGCTGGCGCTTGTAAGCTATCCCGGATACGATGGAAACCGGATGGCTAATACAGTAGATGCAGAATATTTTAACAGCCTGCAAAATGATTTGTCTCTGCCCCAGTACAATTATGCCACACAGCAGAAAACAGCACCCGGATCTACGTTTAAAATGGTGACCGCCACTGCAGGATTGGCAGAGGGATATATCAATATTTCCGAAAAAATTCAGGACAAGGGTGAGTATGAGAATGTGAGCAACCGCCCGAAATGTTGGATTTTCCCCTCGGCCCATGGATTTATCAATGTATCGGAGGCATTGCGGGATTCCTGTAACTATTTCTTCTATGAGGTTGGTTTCAGGCTTAGCACGGGAAATTACAGTTCTGCTTACAACGATGCTGCTGGAATTGAAAAAATCAGAGAATACGCCAGTATGTATGGTCTCGATGAAACCACCGGCATTGAAATTGTAGAAAACGAGCCGGAGATTGCGGATGAATATCCGGTCATGGCAGCCATCGGACAAAGTAATAACAACTACACCACGGTTCAGCTGGCCCGCTATGTAACAGCTGTAGCGAACGGTGGTACCGTATATAAATATACTTTGCTAAACCGTGTGGAGGATTCCGAAGGAAACATTGTAAAATCCTATGCACCGGAGGTGCGCAATACAGTGGATGTTTTGGATGATTCGGAATGGGATGCGATTCATTCCGGTATGCGTATGGTGGTAGAAAATACAAAAGAATTTGATGGATTTCCAATTGCCGCCGCAGGAAAGACCGGTACCGCACAGGAAAATTTAAAACGTGCCAATCATGCACTGTTTGTGGGGTATGCCCCTTATGACGATCCGGAAATTTCTATTGCAGTACGTATCGCCTACGGCTACACCTCCCATAATGCGGCGGAGGTTGCAAGAAATGTATTTTCCTATTATTTTAAAGTGGAAGATGAGGATGAGATTTTGAACGGGCAGGCCGCAGAGATTGACTCCACATCCAACGTAATCAGTGATTAAGGGAGGAAAATCCTCTGTCCTGCACGCGATCAAATCGCGGACAGTCGCATTTTTCTTCGAAAAACAAGGAGGATTATGGGTCAGGCAGTTATTATAAAAAGCTGTAAAAGTGGTATTACGCTGGTTTTAAATCCCGCGCTGTCTTTTGATACACTTCTTGCGGAGATTTTAAAAAAATTTCAGGAATCAGAGAAATTTTTTACCAACGCCCGATTTGCCCTTTCTTTTGAGGGAAGGGAGTTAACGGAGGAGGAGCAGTATCAGATTGTGGAGACCATCACGGCCCATACCAGCATAGATATCCTGTGTATCATTACGGATGACAAATTGCGGGATACTGTCATTGACGAAATAGTAAAAGAGAAAGCTGCCGAAGAAGACTTTCACAAAAGGACCGTTGGCTCATTCTACCGTGGAAGTCTTCTGCCCCATGAACTGTTGCAGACAGATGAGAGCGTCGTCATATTGGGCGATGTGCCAAAAGGAGCCAGTATCGTCTCTAAATCTTATATCATTGTATTAGGTGCCCTTTATGGTAAGGCTTATGCCGGAATGGATGGAAAAGGAACGGCCATTCTCGCGGCTTTAGATTTT
>JAGASC010000326.1 GCA_017621905.1 Roseburia sp. | reverse complement strand
GGGCATGGCTGATGGAGCGCTATGAACTCACAGAAGAAGATTTTGATGAGGGGGAGGCATTTTATATTTTGCGGTTGAACTGAAGACGCAAAGGTGGTTCAAGGTTTCAATATACGCTTCTTTTACAATAAATGTGTAGTAGAAGGGGGGAAGGTTGCATGACAGGTGTACAAACGGGGGGACGCAAAACACAGCAGTCGGTTTTGCGTCCCCCCGTTTATGGCTTATTTTATTTTTATCGGTTCCTCATCATTCGTCTCAGCTACGATATAGTGAGGCCGTTTTTTGGTTTCCAGATAAGTTTTCGACAGGTACTGTCCCATGATTCCCATACAGAACAACTGAATACCGCCGATAAATGTAATGATGCATACCAGTGACGCCCATCCGTTTACCGGGTCGCCCCAGATCAGGCGCCTTACAATCACAAAGATAATGGCGATAAAAGAAACAAAAGTCAGAAGCACTCCGCCATAGGAAGCCAGGGACAACGGAACCTGGGAGAAATTCACGATACCGTCAATAGCATACTTGAATAATTTCCAGAAGTTCCACTTTGTCTCACCGGCTATGCGCTCTACATTCTGATAAGAGAGCCAGTAGGTGCGGAAGCCGATCCATCCGAAGATTCCTTTGGAAAAACGGTTATATTCATTTAACTCTACAATAGCATCCACCATTTCCCGCTTCATCAGCCGGAAGTCTCTGGCACCGTCCACGATATCGGCGTCAGAAATTTTGTTAATAATTTTGTAGAACTGTCTAGCGAAGAAGGAACGAATTGGCGGTTCGCCCTCACGGTTGACCCGGCGGGTGGCCACACTGTCATATTCTCCGGTATTTATAATTTCAAGCATCTGGGGCAGCAGGGAAGGCGGATCCTGTAAGTCTGCATCCATGACAGCCACATAATCGCCATCTGCGTTACAGAAACCTGCGTACATGGCAGCTTCCTTTCCAAAATTTCTGGAGAAAGAATAGTATTTTACACGGTCATCGGAAGACGCCAGTTCTTTTAATACGGTAAGCGTGCGGTCGGTAGAACCGTCGTTGATAAATAAATATTCTATTTCATACTCAGCTAACTGGGCGGATACTTTTACCAGTTCCTCATAGATAAATGGCAGAGCAACCTCCTCGTTAAAACAGGGGATAATTAAGGACAGCTTCATAAAATTACCAGCCTTTCTTGTTTTTGTGTGGAAAATGCTTGCGGATTTTCACATTTTTTCCTTCGTTTTTCGATACAGTTATTATATCGGCAATTGAAAAAGAATACAAGAGTGAACTAACCTTTTTCTTTACAATATACGTAAGATGTGGTTTAATAATGGTACAATATTAAAGAAGACAGGAGGTATCATTATTACAATTTACGAACGAATGATTTTCGAGCGTCAACGGCTTGAGAAAGAAATCGAATCTATTCAGAGCAAGATGAAGGAGTTTCCTGATGGTAAACTCATCTGTACACACAACGGCAGCAATGTTAAATGGTATCAAAGCGATGGTCGCAGTCAAACCTACATCCCCAAGAAAAAACGAAAACTTGCCGAACAACTGGCAGCTAAGAAATACTTATCATTACAGGCAGAAGATTTGCTTCACGAACAAAAAGCAATCGATTTCTATTTACGGCATCATGCTGCGAATAACAGTGCGGAGCAATTGCTTCTGGATACGTCCGGATATGCCGAATTGCTCTCACCTTTTTTCAAACCATTATCTCAAGAACTTCTTGACTGGATGAATTCCCCTTATGTACGCAGCGAAAAATACCCCGAACAATTAATTCATAAAACCATTTCCGGGGATTATGTCAGATCTAAATCAGAAGGTATCATTGCAATGGTGCTGTACATAAATAGGATTCCATTCCGATATGAATGTGCATTGCAGTTAGGGGAGAACATCATTTTCCCGGATTTTACGATACGCCACCCGGAAACCGGGCAAATCTTTTACTGGGAACACTTTGGTATGATGGATAATACAGATTACTTTAAGAAAGCTTATGCCAGATTAGAGTTTTACACTTCTCATGGAATAGTTCCTTCTATTCAATTACTTACCACCTTTGAGACAAAGGAAAAACCACTGGATTATGAGAGTGTAGAGTATGTTGTGAAGCAATATTTCCAATAAGAATCGTAGATGTTGTCAGGGATGACATCTGTTGTTAGGGATGACAGGTATTGTTAGGGATGACAGGTATTGTTAGGGATGACAGGTATTGTTAGGGATGACAGATATTGTTAGGGATGACAGGTGTTGTTAGGGACGATAGGTGTTGTTAGGGATAACTGTCATTGCTAGAAATAACTCTTGCTGCAGGCAGTCGTAAATATTTTTCAGCAAAAAGGGCAGAGACGGGATGTTGTTTTCGGGTTTGGGCATATAGAAAAAAAATGGTTTTCCTTGCCCAAAAGAAAATAAAAAATTACATGGAAAAAGCATTTTTACCAGGCATTTTGGGCATATACAGAAAAATTGTTTTCCTATGCCCAAAAGACCGGAAGAAAGTGGGAAATTTGGACAGTAATAGAATGAAACACGGGCGTAGGGAGCCAATTTTTCTGTATATGCCCAAAAGACCGGAAGAAAGTGGGAAATTCGGCTTGCATTAGAATGAAGCAAGGGCATAGGGAGCCAATTTTTCTGTATATGCCCAGATGCCCGGGAAGGGATGGATGCAGGATGTATTTTAAAATGAAGGTATTGGCTTATGCGTACTCACCACATTAAGGATGAATGATGTTGAAAAATGGCATCAGATTTTGGTGTTAATAGATTGGTTAATAGATTTTTGTGTTAACGTTGAAAAATGGCTGCATGAAAGTTATAATAAAGAATATGTACCCATGCAGCCATCTGTCGTCTTTCTCTGATTGACCGGACACAGAAATAATTATGGGAAAAGAAAGGCGCAAACCTTCATGAAAAATGTTGTAATCATCACAAATGCACCGGCACCTTACCGGGTAGCATTTTTTGACTATATTCAGAAAAAAGAATCTGGCTATAAATTTCATATTGTCTATACCTCACAGAACGAGGATATCGGAAGGCAGTGGCATGTCAGTGAAGAAGAACTGGGCAGTCACTCTTTCCTGGAATGCAAAGTGATTACGATAAAGCGACGTTATGACGACAAGCGAATCGTACTATCTGTTGGTATTGCAAAAAGGTTAAAAGAACTGAAACCGGATATTGTCATCTGCATGGAATACAATGTGACAATCCTGCAGGCAGTACACTGGTGCAGACGTCATCATGTACCATTTTTATCCTGGAGTGACGGGACCGCAAACTCAGAGCACAACATCAGCGGATTACAGCGGCGATTTCGCAAATATGTGATAGAGCGAGCTGTGGGATTTATCAGCAGCAGTACTGCCACGATGGAGCACCAGATCAGCTTTGGTGCAAAAAGAGAACTATGCCATAAGAGTCTCTTGACGGTAGATATCAAAAAGTATCTGCGGGAAAAACCGGAGGATTATCGTCCGGGAAAAAACTTGCTGTATGTGGGCAGTCTGATTGGAAGAAAGGGACTGGATCTTCTGATGCCGGCACTGGCACGGACGGATGCGGGGATTAAACTGGTCATTGTCGGGGAGGGTTCAGAGGAAGCTGTGCTGCGGGCGCAGATTGCAGAGTTGGGCCTGACTGAGCGAGTGACTTTTAAAGGCTTTCTGGAGGGAGAAGCATTGGCGGAGTGCTATGAGAAGAGTGACGTGTTTGTCATACCTACCCGGGAAGATTGTTATGGCCTGGTGATTCTGGAAGCCATGTGCGCGTCGCTTCCTGTGATTGCATCAAAGTATGCGGACGGAGCCTTTGATATCATGGAGGATGGCGTACATGGACGAATTGTAGATCCCTATGAAACAAAGGAATTGGCGAAGGCCATTGACGATATATTTTCGGATGAGGATCGCTTAAAGAGGATGCAGAAGGCAAGCTTCCAAAAGGCGAAAGAGTTCGGATTTCCGCAGGTAGCAGAGGGTTTTTATGAGGCGTTAGATGCGGTGTACGGGAATTTGAAAGGAATGTGAGTTCCGTGCAGGAGAGCAGAAAAAAATGCTGGACATTGGGTGCAGTGGTTGCTGAGAGAGAAAAAACTTTGCATCCCGGAACAGATGTGCTTCGCAAAATAATAGAAGCGGCATGAATGAAGTCGGAGGACGGATTTAAAGAAAAGAAAGGGACAAGTTGCAGCATGAATATAAAAGCGCAGATGAAAAGTCTGCTGAGAAAACTTCATCTTGAAAAGATAGGCGAAGAACAGTTCATTTCGGATATTAACAAGGACTGTTCCAAAGACCAGAAAAAAATACTGATCAGCTATCTGGACTATCAGCGCACAGTGCGGGAACTGCGGCAGAATTTCGGACACACCAACCGGCAGGAGATGATGCAGATGATAAAAGTGTGTATCGAAAACGACTGGTGTATCGATGTGTGTGGGTGCAATGACAGCTATGCGAAGGAGCAGATTCCGGCAGATTACTATGATTATATTCTTGGCTTCGGCGAGAATTTTAAATATGCAAAGGAGAAAAATCCGAAAGCCTTTGCGATTCTTTATATGACGGAAAACCCATATCACATCTCTTATCAGCGGGAGATGGAGCGGATTCATTATTTCAAAGAGCGTACCGGCCGGGATTTTCACTTAGAACGTACCGGCGTATATTATCAGAAGGACGATGAAAAAAAAGCGGATGCGGTCATATGTCTGGGAGATGAGAAATATTTCCCGGCAGACAAAAAAGTAGTCCGTATCTGGCCGTCAGCATTGAAAAATCCTACATTTACCCTGGATTTTTCGCGGAAGGAAAAGAAAAATTTCCTGGTGTATGGCGTAGACGGATTTATTCATAAAGGAAACGATATATTGCTTGAAATTTTTGCAAAACATCCGGACTGGAATCTTTACCTGTGCGGCGGGAGAGGCGCAGAGAAAGCAAAAGAAGCGGGATATCAGCTGCCGCCTAATGTACACGCGGTGGGTTTTGTGGATACATTATCGGAGCAGTTCAACGAAATTGCAGGGAAATGCTATTATCTGTTGCTTCCGTCCTGCTCGGAGGCACCATCCACAGCTGTGCTTACGGGTATGCGTCATGGACTTTTGCCTGTGGTGTCAAAGGGAATCGGTCTAGACGGTCTGGGAGAATATTGCAGATATTTTGAAGATTATCACCTGGAAGCGGTGGAGGAACTGCTGCAGAAACTGGTATCAGACGACGTCATACAGGAGAAATTGCAGGCACAGAGTCGAGATGCAATGGAATATGCGGATGTTCATTATGAACTGACAGATTACACAGAGGGGCTGCGGGAAGCGCTTCAAAAATTGACATAACAATTGAAACCAAGTATAATGGCGACAGATATTGTATTGTTACTTTTACGCTGGCGCTAAGCACTCCGCTGCCGGGGTGGAGCCAACATGTAGGAAGTAATTTGGAAAAAATGAACCTGAGAAGGAGAAGACATTGAAATCTATGTTACCTGTACTATATATTGTAATCCCTTGCTATAATGAGGAAAAAGTATTGCCAATCACCTGTACCATGTTTTTGGACAAGATAAACAGTCTTGTGTCGGCAGGGAAAATAGATGATAAGAGTCGGATTTTGTTTGTAAACGATGGTAGTAAGGATAGCACCTGGGATATTATCTGCAAGCTGGCAAAAGAGGACAGGCACTATATGGGAATTTCCCAGAGCCGGAACCGCGGCCATCAGAATGCTGTGCTGGCAGGTCTGATGGAAGCGAAGGATAAGTGCGATATCACAATATCCATCGACTGTGATGGGCAGGATGATATCAATGCTATGGATGCCATGGTGGATGCTTATCTGGATGGATGTGAAATTGTGTACGGTGTACGAAGTAAGAGAGATACGGACACGGTATTTAAACGGGCGACTGCCCAGGGGTTTTACAAGGTCTTGAACTGGATGGGAGCAGAGGTCGTTTACAATCATGCCGATTACCGTCTGGTCTCTGGCCGCGTGCTGCAGGAATTTGCCAACTACAAAGAGGTCAATCTGTTTCTGCGCGGAATGTTTCCATTGGTGGGCTTTAAAAGCACATCTGTGTATTACGAGCGCCATGAGCGCATTGCCGGGGAAAGTCATTATCCGTTGACGAAAATGCTGTCACTGGCTTTTGACGGAATTACGAGTCTTTCGGTAAAGCCACTTCATATGATTACCGCGCTGGGGTGCGGGATTGCATTTTTAAGTTTTATCGGGGTTGCCTGGTCTGTTATAGTAGCATTGCTTGGCCGATCCGTGGCAGGATGGGCGAGTATGACCAGCATTATTTGCTTTATTGGTGGAGTACAACTCATTTGCCTTGGTGTGTTGGGCGAGTATATCGGGAAAATATACATGGAAGTGAAACAAAGACCGAGATATATCATCAGTGAGCGGACGGAAGAAGAAACTGATAAAGAATAAAAGTAAGTGTTCAGAACAGGACTATGCACTTGCATCGCGAGTTTACTAGCGATGCAGAAAAGGTCTGCACAGATTGAGAATTAACCGGGAATAAAAAAAGAGAATAGCAAGTAAATAAAAGCTCTGGAAAAGAATCGAATTCTGCCGGAGCTTTTTTATTTCATGGGAAAGTGTGACCTATTGAATAAAAATCTTTCGGGTAATGATGCGCAGCCAAAGAGTCTTTTGCGCAACGGTTTCTACAATATCTGGTCATCTTCAGAAGGAATATATGTGGCAATATCCTGGATATTACATTTTAAGATACGACACAGATCATTGATTGTGGTTGTGGTTATGGGTTTGTTCTTACGTAATTTGTCGATTGTAGCACTGGAAATATGGTGCCTGTTGATCAAAGTATATGTGGTTTCATCAGAAGTCTGTAATGTTTGCCAAAATGGCCCGAAATCAATCATATAGATACCTTTCTGGGTTAGAGGAACACATATTGTATTATCGTAACTGTGAAGGTACTGAACAGTTACGTATCATTTTGAATTTAGGATACCGTGTAGTCTTGTACTTGACTATAGTCACTAAAATGACTATAATATACGAAAAAAGAAGAGGAAAATGAGGTATAGAAAATATTGTCTGACCTCAGACGAGAGGTACTTATGATGAAAAAGTGCAAAGCTGCGGCAGCCGGCTGGATCAATAAGCGAAATGATGCCCCGATTGGCCCATTGGATTGGGTGTTGTTTTTTATTATGGCTATTTTTATGTATTTTACGCTGTTTTATGAGGATTTGGCTATCATATATAAGCATAGCCTTACATTTCTGGATAGCGCCTTCAGTTTGGACTTGGGAAATTTTTACGCGAATACACTGGAAAATAATTATAACGGGGTGGGTGCGGTATATTATTGGCCTGTTTATTTGGTCATTGGAATATGGAACCTTCCGATATGGATTTTGAACAAATTGTTTGAAATTAATGTTTTTTCTGTAAAGTGCATGCTGTGGTGCAAGATGGAAATCGTATTTTTTCTGGTGCTTTCTGCATGGATGCTGGGAAAATTATTAAAAGATTTTAATTTCTGCAGGAAGAATATCCGACTGACACAGTTCCTTTTTGTATCTGCATTGATGACGGTGATGCCCACTTTGGCCACTGCGCAGGTGGATATAATTACGGCATTTCTGATGATCTGGGGAATTCGTGAATACATGAAGACGGATAAAATTACCTGGAAATTTGTGCTGATTTTTGCGTTCGCAGCATCCTTGAAAATTTTTGCATTGTTTGTATTTATTCCGCTTGTATTTTTAAAGGAAAAAAGAATCCTTGCTGCAGTGGGGAATCTTCTGGCAGGACTTGTTTTTGTTGTTCTGTCCCTTGCACCATATGGGTGGCGCAGTGACTACCATGAGTCTTCAGATTTCTTGACGGAAATCATGAGCCAGCGTTTGTTTTCAACCTATATTCCGGGAGGAAACTGTGGAATTCCTGTTTTCACTGCCCTTCTGGTTGGAATCAGCATATGGGCCTATGTGACGACTGTGGAGAAAAAAGAGGAATATTTTTATTATGCAAACTGAATTGCGCTTGCGGTGTTTGCGGACTTTTTTATTACGGTATTTGCGCATCCGTATTGGATTGTACTCCTGATGCCGTACCTTATGATTGCTTATATGCAGAATGTAGAAAAACGTAAGGTAAATCTGATTTTGGAGTTTTGTATCAATGTGACGGTTTCATTTTATTATATTGGCAGTTTTGGGGTATATATTACAGAGGATTCCTTTGGTTATCTGGTGTTAGCGCGGCTCGGACTTGTGCCGAACGGAGGTGTTGGAACAGCGGGAGAATTGATAGAAAAAACAGGGCTTTATCTTCCTGTATTTTATGGGATTTTTGCGGTGTGCCTGGTTGCATTTCTGATGATTAATTTTCCGAAATTTATGCCAAAAACGGAGGAGAAAAAACGCCTTGCACAGGAAGAAAATAAATTTGATCATGGAATGGTATATTTGCGGTTGCTGATGATTCTTGTTTTCATTTTGGCGAATATCTATGTATCTTATATTGGATAATAAATGGCATCTCCGGTGTTGACCGGGGATGTTTTTTTCACAGAAATTTCAAATTTTCCAAAGCATTGCGATTCAATCCGGGTTATGTTACAATATAAAAATATACATTGTATCGAAAGGCAAAGAGGAATTGAGATAGATGAACGAAAAAGAACAATATAAACATTTGCTTAACTACGGGGCCAATCTGCTTGCGCTGCTTGTGGAGGGATGTACATTTGCGTATATCTGGTACACAGTGTATGTGGAAGAATTTGGTTTCTGGCGAAGAGGAAACTGGGCGGTAATCGGGTTATATATGCTGATTATTTATTTCTTCACGAAAGTATTTGGCGGCTACAACATCGGCTATATGCGCACGACAGACATTGCACTGTCCCACGTTCTGGCAATTATTTTAAGCGGTATCGTAGGATATCTGGAACTATGTCTGGTCTGCCGTGACTACGTGAGTCCTAAACCGATGTTCGGGGCGGTGGCGGTGGAATTGATTTTTATCCTGCCCTGGGTCTATGTGGTGCGGAAACTATACGCATGGCTGTATCCTCCCAGGCAGATGCTGGTAATCTATGGCCATTATCCGCCGGACGAGCTGATTGCCAAGATCAATACCAGAAAAGATAAGTACAATATTTGTGCATCTGTCAGCTACGAGGTGGGATATGAAACGCTGTATCCAAT
>JAGASC010000325.1 GCA_017621905.1 Roseburia sp. | reverse complement strand
TCTTTAGCCCTGCGAATTTCCCGGGATACGGAATTATCACCATACCAGTTGAGTGGATCCGGTTATTCAGCCCGAAAAGCAATCGAAAAAATATATTCTTATACGGCAGAATCAGTTTATTTTGATGTATTAGCAATTTGTTTGAATGATTCTGACAAATTATATACCAGTAGTGGTACGGTGGACATTGATACTTTTGTGACCAGTACTTTTTGGCCGACAGAGAATCTTTCAACAGAAGATTTGCTGGAACTTATGCGATCGAAAGAATATTATGGGGGAACAAAAGATGGGCAGTATGTGATGTCTGGGTACACACAGTATAGTATCATGACATATCCCTTGGGAAAAACCTGGGGAACCTATTATGGTACTTTGATAGGAATTTATAAAAACAACTGGGAAGACATCTTTCAGGAAGAAATGGCAGAAAGAGATAAGCGCCTGGTGATTGTCTGTGACGATAATATGGATATGCTTTATACACAGATACCGGAAAGCATGACTGAAGGGCTAAATCAAACAGAAGATTTAATAGAACCATTGGCGATGCTATTGCAGAAATGGAATGAAAATGAAAAATATTATGAATTTTCGCTTCGTGGAGAGGATTATGTAGGGAAAATAGCACATTCCAATGTCAGCGGCTGGTATTTGATTAATATGGTAGAAGAACAGGCTGTTTCTGGCGATTTGGTGCTGATGTATCTTCCTATGATCATGTTTATATTTCTGTCCATGCTTTTACTGACGATTTGTTTAAGTGTGGTACTTTCCATGTATAACTATAGACCGATACAGCAGCTTTATCATTTGTTCGATAAGAAGATGGATAACAAAAGACTGATAAGTGAGAAAGATGAGCTACTCTTTTTAAACGAATATATCCGAAAGTTGCTGGATGAGCAGAATGTTATAGAAGAACGCCTTGATACTAACATAAAAGTTTCCCGTATGGAATTGATAAAAAAGTTACTCAGGAGCAGTTTGGATGTTACGTCTCCGGAAGTTAAGGAACAAATGGAGCATATGGGAGTTCATCTGGGAAAAGAATATATGGCAGTGATAGTGATTGGAAAGCATGGAAAGAAAAGCAATATTGGGATAAAACTAAAAAAAGCTTTGCGTGAATGCCAACATGATTCCTTTTATCTGACAGAAAATATTTACAAAGAATATGATGCATTTTTGGCATGCGTAGAAGATGTGGAGGAAATTATTAAGTTCGCAGAGTGGCTGTCAGAAGAAATGGAGCAAGAGAGCGGAGTACAGATTGGAATCGGCAACACTTATAGCACAGTGGAGAGTCTGAAATATTCCCTGATCGAGGCAATTATTGCCGCGGAAAGCGGAAAGGAAAGAGTCATATGTTATTCTAATATTTCAACACATAGGAATGGGGAATTTTATTGTACCCCGCTGGAAAGCGAACGGAAGCTGAAAAGATTATTGAATCAAGGGGCGACAGAGAATCTTGATAAGACGTTGGATGAGCTTCGCAGGGAACTTCTGCATATATGGCAGTTTGGTTCAGATACGGTATTATTCTTTTTGATGAACCGGATTTTTGGATCTTTATTTGAAAACTCATTGTGTCTGAGTGAAAATGAGGGAGAAAAATATCTTCATTATACTGATCTCGAGGAGTTTCTTGTACAAATCAGGGAATTCTGCTGCGCAGAGCTGCAGTGTCGGCTGGAACAAAAGACATTACAGGAGGATGTCCGCATAAAAAGTATTATTACGTTTGTTGAAGAGAACTATATGTGCCAGGAAATGTCTCTTTCCTGGGTGGCGGATAAGTTTGATATGACGGGACCATATCTGAGCAGGATATTTAAGACGGCAATGGATAAGAACTTTATTAATTATATTACAGATAAGCGATTAAATCTGGCAGCAAAGCTGCTTGTGGAAACAGATGAGACAATCGGTGAAATTGTAGAGAAAGTAGGATATTCTGATGTGGCCAGTTTTACTAGAAAATTTACCAGATATTTTCTGGTTTCACCGGGAAATTACAGGAAGATGGAAAGAGAAAAACGGAAGAATGTCAATGCTTAAGTCTGATGAGCAGGTAATCGAGACGGAGACAATGCAAATATGATAGTTTGTGTTGTCTCCGTTTTTAAAAGAAATTCAAATGGCAAAAAAAACAAGAATGGCAAATTGAAAAAACAGAAATGACATATCTATTTAAAGAATCACATCTGGAAAGTGATGATAAAATCATTAAACTGGAATTAAAAGTTACGGTAACGTAAATCGAAAGAGAGGAGACCCTACAAAAATGAAAAAGAAAAAAACAAGGAAGAAGGGCTTTTGTCATCAAATATTGCGATGCTGGCAATTGTACGTTCTGCTGCTTCCGACAATTATTTATTTTTTGATTTTTAACTATGCCCCAATGGTAGGTATTCAGATTGCATTCAGGGATTATAAAGTTTCAAAAGGATTCTGGGAGAGTGCCTGGGTTGGCTTGAAACACTTTAAAACATTTTTGGAAGCATATCAACTTCCGACACTGATAGAAAATACAGTGAAAATCAGTGTATATTCTCTGATATGGGGCTTTCCCATACCTATTATACTGGCGCTTCTATTAAATGAGAGCAAGAGCCAGAAATTGAAAAAGGTAGTACAGACATTGACTTATGCTCCCTATTTTATATCTACGGTTGTTTTGGTGGCGATGTTGTCTATGTTTTTGTCGCCATCCACAGGTGTCATCAACAAGATGATAGAGTTCCTTGGAGGAACTGCTTATGATTTCATGGGAAGCGCATCGGCCTTTCGACCAGTTTACATTATTTCGGGTATATGGCAGGGGGCAGGGTGGAGTTCAATTATCTATGTGGCAGGACTTGCCGGGATAGATCCGCAGCTTCTCGAAGCGGCGGAGATTGATGGAGCAAACAGATTCCAGAAAATATGGCATGTTAATTTGCCGGGAATCATGCCTATCGTGGTGATTCAATTGATTATGAGCTGTGGTGGTATTCTGGGTGTGGGCTATGAAAAAGTATATCTTATGCAAAATACCTTAAATCAGTCTGTGTCAGAGGTTATTTCGACTTATGTGTATAAAATGGGTCTTCTTAATGCGCAGTATTCCTATACAACAGCAATTGGCCTCTTTAATACTGTGATAAATTTGGCAATTCTTCTGATTGTAAATCAGATTTGTAAAAAAGTGTCAGAAGTTAGTTTATTCTGACGTTTACATCGGATTAACAGGGTATATGGAGGTATGACATGAGACAGTCAACAAAAATAAAGAAAAGTTTGGATAATAAAATATTTGATATTATAGTAACCATTCTACTGGTGCTTATCGGAGCAATTGCTTTGTATCCTTTAGTGTTTGTTGTTGTGGCATCAGTATCAGATCCGGTGCGTGTCAATTCTGGCGATGTGTGGTTGTATCCGATTGGCTTCCAGTTGGATGGCTATATAGAGATATTTAAAAATAAATGGATTATGACTGGTTACCGCAATAGTGTAATCTATACAGTATTGGGAAGCATTTTGAATGTTCTGACTACTGTGATGGCAGCCTATGTACTGGCACGAAAGGATTTGTACGGACGAAAGCTATTGAATTGGTTTATTGCGATTCCTATGTGGTTTGGAGGGGGGCTGATTCCTACTTATCTGGTGGTAAATAGCATCAAATTGGTAAACACACCAGTGGTACTTTTGATTTTGGGACTTGTGGGCAGTTACAATATTATTGTTACCAGAACCTTTATTTCAACACTGCCCTATGAACTTCAGGAAGCGGCCAGAATGGATGGTTGTTCTGATTTTGGAATTCTCTGGAAAGTTGTGGTGCCTTTATCTAAGCCGATTATAGCGGTAATAGGTCTCTATTGTATTGTGGGACATTGGAATGATTATTTTAGTGCTATGATTTATTTGAATAATAGAAACTACTATCCCCTTCAGGTGTTTTTACGCGAAATTTTAATTTTGAACCAGGATGTGGATTTGAACACGATAGAGAATGCAGAGACAGTAGCTTACAAGCTACAGATGGCACAGGTAATGCGATACTCGTTGATTATTGTTGCTTCGGTTCCACTTTTGATTGTATATCCATTTGTACAGAAGTTTTTTGTAAAAGGAGTGATGATTGGTTCCGTCAAGGGGTGATTGTACTCAGCCTAGCGGACTTATCATAAAATAAAACCAAGGAGGATTTTTCAATGAAAAAATCAAAAAAATTTTTTGCGTTACTATTAACAGTATCCATGGCAGTTGGCTTGTTTTCAGGCTGTGGAGAACAGACAAAGGACACGGGAAGTAATGACACTTCCGAGGTAAAAGATGTCCAGGAGGATAGCAATAATTCTGCATCTTCCGAAGAAAAAGAAGTGTTCACACTGACAGTGCATGCTGGTGCAGAACAGGGCGACTGGAATGAGTATTGGCTGTTCAAAACGATTGAGGAGAAGTTCAATGTAGACATTCAGGTGGAGATGATGTCAAGTGAAGTTTTGAATGAGAAGATTCCGCTCATGTTTGCATCCGATGATCTTCCGGATTTCTTTGTTAATTCCATTGGTGATGTCTCTGAGTATGGCAGCGAGGGGTATCTTCTGAATTTGGCAGATTATGTTTCAGAGGAAAAAACACCTAATATCTGGAAAATATGGGAGGAATATCCGGCAGCAAAAGCAGCTAATACAGAACTCGATGGAAATATTTATGCAATTACCGGTATCAATTCGGCTCCCTCAGGTCCTGTAATCAACCATTTTTATATTAATTACGATTGGGCAGAGGAGATATTGGGCAAGGTACCGGAGACACTGGATGAGTTTTATGAATATCTGGTGGGAGTAAAAGAGCGAGATATGAATGGCAACGGCGATGCAACAGATGAAATACCTTTGGGTGGCTTCTATGGTGCAGGAGAGGCAACACATGTATTTTCGGCTATCCTGGGGGCGTTTGGATTTACCCGTATGGGAACGGAAGCCATTGATGGAAAGGTTGTATATGTTCCGGCAGAAGAAAATTACAAGTATTTCCTAGAGTTCATGCATAAACTTTATGTAGAGGAGCTTCTTGATCCTGAGTTTTTCACGCAGACTGAGGACCAGGTAAATGCAAAGGAAACCAATTATTTGTATGGATGTTATTCATATTATGCAAGCTGGGTAAATCAGCCGGACGAGACTATCTGGAGACAGTACGACCTTCTTGAGCCGCTGACATCTGAGTATAACAGCGTAAAAAAAGTGGCTGCAAATGATATATCAACATTAGGTAAGTTCATGATTACTAAAAATTGTGAGAATCCCGAAAAGCTTATGGAGATATTGGACTGGATGCTTTCGGAGGAAGGATATTGGGCAATTTGTAATGGCCCTGAAAAGGGGACATGGGAGGAATATCCGGACTACGGTTATACTTATGAGTTTGTAAATGATTATACAATTACCATGGAGTACACATTTGATGAAAGTAAGTATGCCAATGTAAATGAATGGACACAGGCAGAAATTACGCCTCCTTATGGATATCTTCCAGAAGTATATTCCTATGAAAACTTAGGAGCTGAAACACAGAACTATCTAATCAGTCAGACTATAGAACATTATAGTCCGTACTGGTACGTGGGTTGGCCAAGTACCATAAAGTATACGCAGGAAGAAAATGAAGAATTGGCATTGATTAACACGGATATTAATAGTTATAAGGATGAAATGGTAACGAAGATGATTACCGGTGAGGTATCAACGGATGAATTTGAAACCTATGTAGAGGGACTGAAAGATAGAAAGCTAGACAGGATGTTGGAGATTTATCAGGCGGCATATGATCGTTGGCTGGAAAGTCAGTAAAAAATTAAGCGTGTGAGTTCTGGCTCCTCGGATTTATATCTGAGGAGCCAGAACTTTTCAAGTGTGTAACATGAAAAAAGTATAAGGAGAAGTTTTATGTCAAAGGTAGAAAAATGGATATGGCTCGACGAAAAAAGGTATCCTCAGTATCAGACAACAATTTGCAGTGGTTGTCTGCCGAATAAAGAAGATGGAAATTATACGGTGGCAGAATTTATGAAAGAATATTCGTTTGACAACGAAGTTGTTAAAGCGGAACTGCGTTTTAGTGGTGATACTGAATTTCAGCTTTATTTAAATAAAGAGATTCTTGCAACAGGACCAATAAGTGTAGGCGGAGATTTTTTGTTTAATGAAACACCTCGTTCGAAACACTATTCCAGCGAGCTTATTATTTATCCGAATACGAATAAACTTCATTTTTTTGCAAGAGTAAAAATGATGCCCATAGGATTGAATGAGTATTCCAGAGGAAGAGGCGGGTTTATGCTTTGGGCTAAATTGCGTTTTAAAAACGGAAGGATTAAGTATATTACCACTGACAGTACCTGGCTTGCAAAAAGAAATAATGCCTACATAAAAGACTGTCATTATGAACAGGATCTTGATACAGAGGATTTTTCGTTTGCTGTTGAAGTCCCTAATATTTGGTACACTGAAACAGCACCTATCAATGTACGAAGTGAAAAAGCAATATATCCGATTAACAACGGTAGAATTATTCTTGCTCCAGGAGAAAGGAGAGAAGTACATGTTGAATTTGACAAGATATATGCAGGTTTTATTGGTATTAATGCCAAAGTTCAAGGTCATCTTGACATAAAGCTGGACTGTATTGAAACGGAGATATCCATATGCACATATCATGTGAAATTTGTAAGAAACGGTGGTTTTCGAGGACTTCAGCTTAGGAGTATTGGATCCTACAGGGTATGTATAGAGAATAATTCCGCACAGGAAGCAGAGGCGGAGTTCTATATGACCGCAACAAATTATCCGGTTCTTATGGATGCGAATACCTATACAAATGATGAAGATTTAAATCTTGTTCTTCAAGTTTGTAAGCATACACTTAACTGTTGCCGACAAATGATTCATCTTGACAGCCCTCTGCATTCTGAACCTCTTGCCTGCACGGGGGATTATTATATTGAAAGTCTTATGACAGCGATGTCATTTGGTGATATGTCATTGGCAGAATTTGATGTGATAAGAACCGCGGAATTGCTTCGCGTGCATAACGGACGTATGTTTCATACCACTTATAGCCTGATATGGGTCATGATGCTATGGGATGTATATGAAATCACAGGAAATAAAGATTTGCTTACAGAGTGTCAGGATGCACTTTCTCTCTTGTTGGAACTATTTGAAACCTACATAGGAGAAAATGGCCTAATCGAGACACCTCCAGACTATATGTTTGTGGACTGGATTTACATCGATGGAATTTCTATGCATCATCCACCGAAGGCATTAGGGCAGACAAGTCTTTGTGCTTTTTATTATGGGGCGCTTAAAGCGGCAGAAAAAATATTTGCTGAGCTTAATGAAGAGACTGAAAGTGACTATTGCGCCAGGAAGGCCGAAAATGTAAGGGAGGCGGTCAATAAGCTATTATATGACAAAGAAAAAGGACTTTATTTCGATGGCCTGAATACACTTACACCTAAGCATTTGCTTGGTGAGTGGATGCCGCAGAATACAAGAAAACGTTACTACATGCCTCATTCAAATATTCTTTGCGCTTGTTTTGGAGTTTGTGAGGATGAAATAGGAAGAATGCTTATAAAAAAGGTTATGGAAGATAAAGCATGGGGAGTCTGTCAGCCCTATTTTAAGCAGTACCTGTTGGAAGCAATATACCGTCTTGGACTTTGTCAGGAATATACACTTTCCGTTATAGAAGATTGGAAAGAGCCGGTAAAAAGTTGTCCGAAGGGGCTTGTAGAAGGATTTATTGCTCCTGAGCCTTCCTATACTTTTGACCATAGTCATGCATGGGGCGGGACGCCTCTTTATTCATTACCAAAAGCAATATTAGGTCTAGAGATACTTGAACCGGGGTATAAAAAAATTAGATTATCACCAACTCTTTTAGGACTTGAAAGAGCACATATTGAAGTTCCGACGCCATATGGAATGATGGTAATTGATTTAGAAAAGGGAAACAAAAGCAGAGTAAACATTCCGGAAGGTATTGAAGTTATTATGTAATGAATTTGCCTCTTTGGTGCAATTCTATGGAGGTAGGCAACTAGCTGGAAGACGTAGAGCTTCAGAGAGCCTATGATATATGAGGAGTAAAAAATGAGCAGATATGTAAAAGCAGATATGTACGATGCGAAATGGATTTCAACAGGCGGGAAATGCAATACACCGCTGATACGGGGAATGTTAAAGTTACCACAAATCAGGAAGGCAAACATTACGGTTGCGGGACTGGGTATCTATGAACTGTATATAAATGGAAAAAAGGTCAGTGAAGACCTATTTCTCCCATTAAACTCGGATTATACGGAACGAACCAACATTATCTACGGAAGTCAGCCATTCCATGAAGAATTCCGTCACCGTTTATATTGCCCGGTCTATGATATCACATCCTATCTGGCAGAAGGTATCAATACGGTCTGCTTTATGATGGGGCCGGGATGGTACGAGCTGCCACAGGATGGCTATGGAACAATTAAGCTGTGTTATTCTATAGAGTATACGGATACATGCGGCGAGAAGTATTTTATTGGTTCAGACAACAGCCTCAAATGGAAACAAGGCTATGTAAAAAATGCGCACTTACTGACCGGAGAATCTCATGATTACACAGACTACGATGATTCATGGATGGTAGGAGATTTTGATGATTCTTCCTGGGAAAAGGTCACTGTGGAAGAGGCACCTATAACAAATCTATATATACAGGATTGCCCGGCAGACAAAATAATCCGTCATGTCAGTCCGCAATTGATTCGTGAGCAGGATGGTGTTCGTATGTATGATGCGGGTGAAATTCTTACCGGTTATCCTGTTTTTGTATCAACGGTAGCTGCGGGTAAAAAATTGTCTGTCAGGTATGGCGAGATGCTGAATGAGGACGGCAATCTGAATGAAGAGCATACCTATGGTCAGCATACGGATTTCATAACAGACGGGACAGCACGAAAGATGCACTGCAAATTTACCTGGATGTGTTTTCGCTATTTCGAAGTGATAGGAGACGCGCGAGTGGAGGACTGTGTGGTAATACACAGTGATGTTGATGTGACATCCTCATTTTCCTGTGATTCGGAAATCTTAAATTGGATCAGAGCGGCGTATATCCGCACCCAGTTAGACAATATGCACTGCGGCATTCCATCTGACTGTCCCCATGCAGAGCGCCGGGGCTATACCGGGGATGGACAGTTAACCTGTGCGGCGGCCATGTTACAGTTGGATGCGCAGAAATTTTACCGGAAATGGATTTATGATATAGCGGATTGCCAGGACAGCAGGACAGGTCATGTCCAGTATACCGCACCTTTTCTTCCCTCCGGCGGTGGTCCGGGTGGCTGGGGATGCGCCATTGTAATGGTGCCCTATGCATATTATAAACAATATGGCGATGTAACAATTTTAAAAGAGTTGTATCCGCAGATGCTCCACTGGTTTGAGTACATGGAGGCACACAGCGAAAATGAATTGGTTACTTCAGATTTAGAAGGCGTATGGTGTTTAGGAGACTGGTGCGCTCCGGCTATGACCTTTAATCAGTTAGAGGCAATGATGATTCCTGCGCCACTGGTAAATACCTATTTTTACATCAAAGCAATGGAACACGTGCTGGAAATCAATGATCAGCTTGATATACATGACAATGATTCGGTGTTGTTGGAGCGCATTGGTCGGAAAAAGGAATCCATTGTGAATCACTATTTTGAGATGGATAGCGGAAATTTTGCAGGTAATCTGCAGGGAAGCAACGTGTTTGCTCTGGATTTGGGGCTGGGGGATGAAAGGACTTTTCAGAATATGGTTCAACATTATCAGCAGCTTCAAAAATATGATACCGGTATTTTTGGTACAGATATTTTGACGAGATATCTTTTCGAACATGGTGAGGAAGATTTGGCCATCGCGTTGCTTACAACGAGAGCGGATGGTTCCTTCTATCAGCAAATGAAAAATGGTGCTACCACTATTTCGGAATATTGGACAGGATTTCGATCACAATGCCATCCGATGTTTGGAGCAGTTTCGAAATATTTGTTTGAATATATACTTGGAATTCGGCAGACGGAGAACTCTACGCGGTTTGAACATCTTGTCATTGAACCAAAATGTATGCATTTGATAGATTCTGCCCAGGGGTATATTACGACTCCAATTGGGAAGGTTTCGGTTGAGTACAATAAAGAATATATTGATGTTTTTGTACCAGAAGACGCAGTGGCGACGCTGAAACTCTCGGAAATGGAATATGTATTGCAGCCAGGCGAGTATACACATATTCCCTTGTTGAAAACAAAAAAGAGTCAAGCGTAATCACGGCACACAACATGATGATAAAATAGCGAAAATAAAGCCGCCGCAAAATTGTAACCAGCTACAATTTTGCGGCAGCTCCGCCCTCGTGTATGTAACACCATTATTTATAATGCAACTGTTTGTTCCCTATACAGTCACACTATTTTTTCTTCTTACCTTTACCAGTCTCTTTTGCCATTTCTTTTTGCTGTTCCTGCAGTTTGGCATTTGCCTTCGCAGCCTTGTCACGCAGGCGGGCTCTCCAGCTCTTCTTGCCTTCCGGTTTGTCCAGTGGTCCGCGCAGACCGGTTACTTTCGTAATATAGATACCGCTGACAGTAGCTTTCACTTCTTTTTTCAATGGAATCTGATCGAAAATCGCCTCATCCGCAATCAGAGACATAATCTTTGGTCCAACCTTTGCTTTTACAATCGGAAGCTTGGAGCGGCGCATCAGCTTCGGCGTCTGGTCAATCACTGCCTGTGGAAGGCCTGCATCTTTGATAGGCATCCTCTTCTTATCTATAATCAGCATGGAAACGGTCTGTGCAGCAGCGGCGAGCTGCTCGTCCTGCTCCGCTTTCTTTTTCTCTGCTTTTTTGCCAAGGAAATATAAAACTACCAGGCCAATAATCATAACGGCAAGAATTATAAGTATTACGATTGTGGGTGTACTCATGAAAAAATCCTCCATAACTAGTTAAATTGTAATTATTCAGTACATGGACCTACCTGAACAATTACGTTAAATTCTCATATGATTGTAGCATTGATTAGGCGAAAATGCAATTAAGATTTCTAAAACATTCATGAAAGTTTGGACAAACCCTTTCATTTTTGGAAAAGTTGTGGTATGGTAGTTAAGTTAGACGGCAAAATACTGAAACTTAGAGGGAGAAAGATATTATTATGCAGAAAAAAATAGTAGCAATGATGCTTGCAGCCATGATGGCAGTGACCGCCATCGGATGCGGCGATAACAAAGCGAATTCCGGTGTGGATGGAACAGAAAGTGTTTCAGGAACAGAAAGTGTTTCAGGAACAGGAATTGTGGATAGCACAGAAGACAGCGGAGAACCGATTGTAGTCGCCAGCGCAGCTTTTGATTTGAAGGGCGCAGATTATGTGACACTTTGCGATTACAGCAGCATTCCGGTGACACTTACTGAGAGTTACGTGGTAACAGACGAGGATGTAGAGTCATATTTTGAACAGCTGATTTCATACTACGGACCTTTCTACAAGGAAGACCCGGAAAAGACCACCATCAGTGAAGGTGATATTGTCAACGTGGATTATGTGGGCAAGTTAGACGGTGTGGCCTTTGAAGGCGGTTCGGCGGAGAGTCAGAATATCGATGTGTATGGCAACTGTGCAGCCGGCGGTACTTCCAGCTATATTGAAGGCTTTACAGAGGGCTTAAAGGGTGCCAGCGTAGGCGATGTCATTGATTGTGATGTGACCTTCCCGGAAGATTACGGCAAAGAAGAACTGAATGGCAAGGCAGTTGTGTTTACTTTTACTGTAAATTCCATTCAGAAGGAAATTACAGCAAGCGAAGTGGATGACACCTTCGCCCAGGAGCAGTTCCAGGTGGAGACTGTAGATGAGATGTTTGCACAGATTAAATCTTCCTTAGAGAGCAGTGCAGCATATTATAAGCAGGTGGAAATCTACGAGGCAATTCAGACCTATCTGTTAGACAATTGTACAGTGGAAGTTCCGGAAGATTTTCTGGAGGCAAGAATCAGTGATTACCGGAATCAGCTGGTCCGTTCAGCCTGTGATGGAGATGAGACTCAGTTGGAGAGCTATATCAGCACTTACTATGGAATGACGCTGGAAGAAGCAGAGCAGGAATGGTCAGAGGGAATCGAGCAGAATACCTGTCTGGAATTCATTCTTGAGACCATCGCAGGGGAAATGGGCATTACTCTGGACGAGGAGGAATACGCATCCTATGTTTCCAGTATGGTAAGCAGTGGCGGTTATGGTTCCGAGGAAACTATGTATGAGTTGTATGGCTATGGAGATGCAGCATATGGCGAGAAATATTTAAGAGCGCTTTATGTAGATCAGCTGGCATTAGACGCTGTGGCTGAGACGGCAGTAGTTACCGAGCAGGAAGCTGCAACGGAAGATGTTAGTGCAGAGTCCACAGAAGGAACTGAAGTAGAATAAAACGCAAGAAAAAAATAAGGAGGAAAATCCTCTGCTCTGCACGCAATTAAAATCGCTGCCGCAGGCTGCAGTTGCATTTTCCTTCGGAAAACAACTAGGAGGATTAGTTATGGATTTGGTAAATGTAAGAGATTTATTCCGGAAACAGGCAGACTACATCGACCAGACAGTTACGATTGGCGGATGGGTCAGAAGTATTCGTAATTCAAAGAATTTTGGATTTATCGTTGTAAACGACGGTACCTTTTTTGAGCCGGTGCAGGTAGTATTTTCCGATGCATTGGAGAATTTTGAAGAGGTCGGAAAGTTAAATGTAGGTGCGGCTATTATCGTAACCGGTAAGCTGGTAGCCACACCAGACATGAAGCAGCCTTTTGAAATTCAGGCAGAGCAGGTGGAGGTGGAGGGAGCATCCACACCGGACTACCCGCTGCAGAAGAAAAAACATAGCTTTGAATATCTTAGAACAATTTCTCATTTGAGACCGAGAACCAATACCTTTGAGGCAGTGTTCCGTGTGCGTTCTCTGTGCGCTTATGCGATTCACAAGTTTTTCCAGGAGCGGGATTTCGTGTATGTACACACACCGCTGATTACAGGAAGTGACTGTGAAGGTGCAGGAGAGATGTTCCAGGTAACCACCATGGATTTGAATAATATCCCGAAGAATGAGGACGGAACCGTTGATTATACCAAGGATTTCTTCAACAAGCCTACCAATCTTACGGTAAGCGGCCAGTTGAACGGTGAGACTTATGCTATGGCATTTAAGAATATTTACACCTTTGGACCTACCTTCCGCGCAGAGAATTCCAATACCACCCGCCATGCGGCTGAGTTCTGGATGATCGAGCCGGAAATTGCATTTGCGGACCTTGATGACGATATGATGCTGGCAGAGAGCATGTTAAAATATATTATCAGCTATGTGTTGGAAAATGCACCGGAGGAGATGGCATTCTTTAACAACTTTATTGACAAGGGATTGCTGGAGCGTCTGAACAATGTGGTAAATTCTGATTTTGCCCGTGTTACTTACACAGAAGCGATTGAGATTTTAGAGAAGAACAATGACAAATTCGAGTACAAGGTATCCTGGGGTGCTGATTTGCAGACCGAGCATGAGCGTTATCTGACCGAGGAAGTTTTCAAACGCCCGGTATTTGTAACCAATTACCCGAAGGAAATCAAAGCCTTCTATATGAAGCTGAATGAGGATGGCAAGACCGTTGCAGCTGTGGATTGTCTGGTACCGGGAATCGGTGAGATCATCGGCGGAAGCCAGAGAGAGGATGACTACGATAAACTGCTGGCAAGAATCAAAGAGCTGGGATTGAATGAGGAAGATTATGGCTTCTATATGGATCTCCGGAAATACGGTTCTGCTCGCCACGCAGGATTCGGTCTTGGCTTTGAGCGCTGCGTGATGTATCTGACCGGTATGTCCAATATTCGCGACGTGATTCCGTTCCCGAGAACCGTGAATAACTGCGAGTTATAAAGCAAAACAGCCGGAGTGTGTCAGATAAGATATGTTAGGAATGTTGTATCTGTGCATTGCGAACTTGGAATAGTATAAAAATAAAATGTATGTAAGAGATGAAGGAACTGCTGCAAATTATGTGGCAGTTCTTTTTGTATAGAAGTAATAGGGTAATTACAAGTAGAGAGGCTGATCCGAGTTACTAATTTTACAAAATTTTTAGAATAGAACGGTTGACAATTTTACAAGATAGTAGTAGTATAACCACAATAAGTAGTTTTTAAAACTACATAAAAGAGCGGCCGAGCTATAAGAACTAGCCTCACGTTTTTGCGTGAGAAATTTGCTCAAAAGATGTGGTGTATGAACGTCTTGCAAAAAAAGACGGTATAAATATTATACTGGAGCAAAATTGCTCTGGTATAGAAGATGGTGCAAAAACGATTGTATGGATAGTGATGGAAAGAGAGGATGATTTTATGCAGATTACAATCAGGGAACCGGGGAGCGCAATTACACATTTTATTGGTATGATGATGGCCGCATTTGCGGCGGTCCCCCTGCTGGCTAAGGCAGGACTTTCCGGCAGCAGTAAATCGGTGGCAGCAATGATGATTTTTATGGGAAGTATGGTGCTTTTATATGGCGCAAGTACGCTGTACCATTCACTCCCGGTATCCGGCCGTATTTTGCGTGTATTCCGCAAATTGGATCACATGATGATTTTTGTATTAATTGCCGGCTCTTACACACCGGTGTGCATGATTGTGCTGGGTGGTAAGCAGGGTTACACGCTGCTGGCAGCAGTCTGGGGCATTGCGTTGGCAGGAATGCTGATCAAAGCTTTGTGGATTAACTGTCCGAAGTGGTTTTCCTCTGTAATCTATATTGCCATGGGCTGGGTATGCGTGTTCGTGTTCCGGGAATTGTGGGATACCCTTTCAACAGCGGCATTTATGTGGTTATTGGCAGGTGGTATTATTTATACGGTGGGCGGAGTGATTTACGCGCTGAAGCTTCGTATATTTAATTCGAAGCATGCCTTCTTTGGCAGTCATGAGATATTCCATCTTTTCGTAATGGCAGGAAGTGTGTGTCACTTTATTTTTATGTATCGTTATGTGTTGTAAATAAGTGGTAAGACGGAAAATGTTATTGAATAACATGGAAAAAGCGGACAAATGCTCCAGTGAACACAAATTTTGCGGCACGGCATAGTATAGAGTGCAGGAAATCTGCATATATTGTGATATATATAAGATGGGCAGGGCAGCAACCTATGAATTTTAATCATAAAATGAGAGCGAGAGACACAAAGAGCAATCCGCTCACCGCAATTTTTATATCCGTATTTACCATGTTTATTGTCAGTGGAATCCTGCTTTTGATTCTCGCGCTGCTTCTTTATAAGCTGGAGCCGGCAGCATCCGTGATAAAAGTGGGAATTGTTGTAATTTATGTGATTGCGGGACTGTTTGGCGGTATTTTTCTGGGGAAAATTATGAGGGAACAGAAATTCCTCTGGGGGCTTGTGGCCGGAATTTTGTATTTCGTGATTTTGTTCCTGGTTTCGGCAATTGTAAAGGGCGGCTTTGATATGGAACCGTCCCGTGTATTTACCACCCTTATTTTATGCGGAGCCTCCGGAATGGCAGGCGGCATGATAAGCTGAAAAAAATACTTTTCATCTGAAAAACAATGTGTTATACTAACTAAGTTAAAAGAACTCCGCGCTAAAAGCGTTATGATACATAGTACGTGCGGAAAAAGCATATGAAGGAGAGAATCATCATGAAACACGTAAAGACATTAAATACCAGAAAATTACAGAACACAGTAAAAAAAGGTGGCTGCGGTGAGTGCCAGACATCCTGCCAGTCTGCATGCAAGACTTCCTGTACCGTAGGAAATCAGAGCTGCGAGAACAAATAAGTTCTGAAAAGTGCGTAAAATAAGGTGACTTACAAACGACCGTCCGCGTTGCGTACGGTCATTTGTGCGTTTATCCGACCGGAAAGAAATGTCCGGCATTTTGTGGATAAATAAGCTAATAAACAGATAATTGCAACAGAAAATAGAAAGAGACGAAATATTATAGTGGTTCATCAGTATAAGAACAACGGCTATGATATTGTTCTGGATGTAAACAGCGGAGCCATTCATGTGGTGGACGACGTGACCTATGATGTCATCGCCATGTATGAGGGACATACAAAAGAAGAAATCGTAGACACCCTTGCATCCCGGTACGGGAGGGAGGAAGTCTGTGAAGCCCTTGAGGAAGTACAGACCCTGGTAGATCAGGAGGAACTTTTCACAAAGGACACCTACGAGAATTACATCATGGACTTTAAAAAACGCCCCACAGTGGTAAAGGCCCTTTGCCTGCACATCGCCCACGACTGTAATCTGGCGTGTCAATATTGTTTTGCGGAAGAAGGGGAATACCATGGAAGAAGGGCGCTCATGTCCTTTGAGGTGGGAAAGGCGGCACTGGATTTCCTGATCGCCAATTCCGGAAACCGCAAAAACCTGGAAGTGGATTTCTTCGGCGGTGAGCCTCTGATGAATTGGCAGGTGGTAAAAGACCTGGTGGCTTACGGAAGGGAACAGGAAAAAATTCATGACAAGAAATTTCGTTTCACCCTGACTACCAACGGTGTACTTTTGAACGATGAAATCATGGAATTTTGCAATCGGGAAATGGGCAACGTGGTCTTAAGCATTGACGGAAGAAAGGAAGTTCATGATAAGATGCGCCCCTTCCGCAAGGGAGCGGGAAGCTATGATCTGATCGTTCCGAAGTTCCAGCAGTTTGCCGAGAGCAGAAATCAGGACAAATATTATGTCAGGGGAACCTTTACCCATTATAATCCGGATTTTTCACAGGATGTGCTGCATTTGGCAGATTTAGGCTTCAAACAGATTTCTGTAGAGCCGGTAGTGGCAGAGCCCACGGAGCCCTATGCAATCAAAGAGGAGGATCTGCCCCAGCTTTTCGAGGAGTACGACAAGCTGGCAGTGGAAATGGTAAAGCGTCATAAGGAAGGAAATGATTTTAATTTCTTCCATTTTATGATTGATCTGGAGGGCGGTCCCTGCGTGGCAAAACGCCTTTCCGGCTGTGGTTCCGGAACCGAATATCTGGCAGTAACACCCTGGGGAGATTTCTACCCATGCCACCAGTTCGTGGGAAATGAAAAGTTCCTGTTAGGCAATGTGGACGAGGGCGTCACCAACACAGAGATTCGGGACGAGTTTAAATGCTGCAATGTGTATGCAAAAGAAAAATGCCGCAGCTGTTTTGCAAAATTTTATTGCAGCGGCGGTTGTGCAGCCAATGCGTATAACTTTACAGGAGATATCTGTGGAGCCTACGATATCGGCTGCGAGCTTCAGAAAAAGCGTATCGAGTGCGCTATTATGATAAAAGCTGCCCTGAGCGAATAAAACAAATGAACAGGAAGGAAAAAATTACTTTCAGAAAATTAGGAGAAATTAAAAATGAAGAAGAGCAAAGCAATAGCCGTTTTAGTTGTAATTCTTGCAGCACTGGCGGGGCTTGCATACTACGCATCCCTGATTCTTTCATCCACCGGTGCCGGAGCGGACATGAGTATTCCGCTGGGCTTAGACCTTTCCGGAGGTGTTTCCATCACCTACCAGATCATGGACGAAAATCCAAGTGCAGAGGATATCAGCGACACAAAGTACAAGTTACAGAAACGTGTAGAGAGCTACAGTACAGAGGCTTCTGTGTATCAGGTGGGAGATGACCGGATTACCGTTGAGATTCCGGGCGTGACAGATGCCAATGCAATCCTGGAAGAATTAGGAAATCCCGGATCCCTGGAATTCCAACTGTCAGACGGTACCGTGTACATGACCGGTGACATGATTGAAAATGCCCAAGCGGCTACCACGACCAATTCCTATGGAAATAATTCCTATGTTGTGGAATTGATTTTAACCGATGAGGGAGCCGAAGTTTTTGCAGAGGTTACCGCTGAAAATGTTGGAAATACATTGCCTATCGTATATGATGGCGAAGTAATCAGTAATCCGGTGGTAAATAGTGCGATTACCGGCGGACAGGCCATGATTACAGGAATGACCACCTACGAGCAGGCCGAGACACTGGCAACACAGATTCGTATCGGTGCCCTTTCCTTAGAGCTGCAGGAACTGGAATCCAGCGTGGTTGGCGCACAGCTGGGAAGTCATGCGATTTCTTCCAGCTTAAAAGCGGCAGCAATCGGTCTTGTGCTGGTCATGATTTTTATGATCGTGATGTATTTAGTACCGGGTGTGGCTGCTTCACTTGCATTTGCCATTTATACCGGACTGGTAATTGCTACCTTATACTGGTTTGAGATTACTTTGACACTGCCGGGTATTGCAGGTATCATCCTGGGCATCGGTATGGCGGTGGATGCAAATGTCATTATTTTTGCCCGTATCCGTGAGGAGATTGCCACCGGAAAGACGGTGCAGACTTCCATGAGAATCGGTTTCCAGAAAGCAATGTCTGCAATTCTAGACGGAAATATTACCACATTGCTGGCAGCAGTGGTACTTATGGCATTAGGTTCCGGTACAGTAAAAGGCTTCGCTTATACATTGATGATTGGTATTGTGTTGTCCATGTTTACAGCATTGGCTGTGACCAGATGGATTCTTTATGCGTTATACGGACTTGGATTTAAGAGTGAGAAGTTCTATGGCCAGAATAAACCAAGAAAGAGCATTGATTTCATCGGAAAGAAAGCAGTTTTCTTTACAATTTCACTTGTTGTTATCGCTGCTGGTTTCATTGGAATGGCAGTTCAGAAAGCAAGCGGAAACGGTGCTTTGAATTATGGACTGGACTTTGTGGGCGGTACATCCACAACAGCAGATTTTGGAAAGGATTATACTATCGATGAAATTGAGGCCGAGATTGTACCACTGGTTGCAGAGGCAATTGGAAGCAACGATATTATGGCAAACAAGGTGGAGGGAACCACTCAGATTACGATTAAGACCGGAACGCTTTCTTTGGAAAAACGTGAGGCGGTAAACCAGGTGCTGGCGGATAATTTTGGAATAGATGAGGCTACAATTACCAGTCAGAGTATCAGTTCCACAATCAGTAATGAGATGCGTTCGGATGCTGTTATAGCAGTCGTTGTAGCGTCCATCTGTATGCTGATTTATATTTGGTTC
>JAGASC010000324.1 GCA_017621905.1 Roseburia sp. | reverse complement strand
GGGAATCAGTCAGAATGACTATTCACTTGGCACAGCGGCGGGGATTTTCAAGAGTGTTGTCAGTATCCTTTTAATCTTGATTGCGAATCAGATTGCAAAACGGACTGGTGAGGAACGGTTATTCTAACAACGCTCTGATATGGAGGGAAAATTAAAAATGAAGAAAACGAAATCGTTTCTTACAGATAAAATATTTGTGATATGTAATACATTGTTTATGATTTTATTTGTATTGGTCACGCTATACCCGGTTTTGAATACTATTGCAATTTCTTTTAATGATGGCGTGGATGCGGTACGGGGCGGTATTCATCTATTGCCAAGAAAATTCACTTTGAAAAATTATATTACGGTATTTCATCAACAGAATATTGTAACCGGTGCATATATATCGGTGGCAAGAACCGTAATTGGAACCTTGTTTGCTTTGGCGGCAAATGCGCTGCTTGCGTTTATTGTCAGCAGAAAAAGATTTTTATTTAAGGCACAGCTTTCCTTCTTCTGGGTGATCACCATGTATGTCAATGGCGGTATGATTCCGGTGCTGCTGTTATATAAGAATCTACATTTGACAAACAGTTTCTGGGTATATGTGATTCCCGGGATGATCAGTGCATTTAACATGCTGGTTTTGAGGACTTATATGCAGGGGATTCCGGATTCGCTGGAAGAATCGGCACAGTTGGATGGAGCCGGTTATATGACAATTTTTACGAGAATTGTTTCACCCCTTTGTAAACCGGTATATGCTACCGTGGCATTATTTGTGGCAGTATATCAGTGGAATTCCTGGTTTGATGCAATGCTCTATAATCGTATGAATAGTAAATACACCACATTACAGTATGAATTAATGAAATTACTTTCATCGGTCATGCAGCAGAGTGGCAGTGCAACAAGTATAAGTACGGTGAACGTGGCAACGGTTACGCCGACGTCTGTGCGTGCTGCGGCAACGGTGGTAACAATGCTGCCGATTATATGCCTGTATCCGTTTTTGCAGAGATATTTTGTGACCGGACTTACCATTGGCGGTGTGAAGGAGTGATGGGAACAGACTTATCTGGTTGGTACAATCTCCAGCCAGTAGCCGTCTGGATCTTCAATAAAATAGATTCCCATATTGGTGTTTTCATAACAGATACATCCCATTTCCTCATGCAGTTTATGAGCTGCATCAAAGTCATCCGTGCGAAAGGCAAGATGGAATTCGCATTCGCCCAAATCATAATTCTGGGGATGCTCCGCAAGCCAAGTCAGCTCCAGTTCGAAGTCACTGGCGTCATTTCCCATATATACAATGATAAAGCCATTGCCGTTTTTGCGGCGTTTTTCATGGAGTCCCAAGGCCTTCTCATAAAAGGCAATGGAGCGGTCTAAGTCTGCAACATTATAGTTTTCGTGTACCATTTTAAAGTTCATTGTTTAGTCTCCTCATGTTTCATTTTTTGCTGCGATAAAAATTCCATATCGTTTTATGGTTGCTATCATTTTGTGTTTTTATCATTTTAACATTTTACACTGTAATATGCAAAGCTTAAAAATGAAATATCTGTGCTATTCTTTATGCAGCTTCCGGTATTGCTGCGGTGACATGTGGCATAGGCGCTGGAAGGTCTGGGAAAAATAGCTGCTGGAAGAAAAGCCTGTCATTTCTGCAATTTCTACAATACTGTGGTCCGTGGTTTTCAGCAAATCCTTACACATCATGATGCGCACCTGAGTCAGGTAGGCGATTGGCGGTTTCCCATAAAGCTCCGTAAATTTGTGGCTGAGATAATATTTGCTGAGATTGCTGGCTTCTGCAAGCTGCTCTAACGTAACCTTATCATGATAATTTTCTTCGATATAGCGCTTAATCCGATGACATTCGCGGCAATTGTTCTGGGGGCGGTCTGTAATATCATAGGAGATACACCCTTTGCGGGTAATCTGAAGTACCAGAATCTCCAGATAACTCTGGCAGATTTCCCGGTAAGACTCCTGCTTTCCCTGCATTTCAGCATGTATATTTTCAAAACACTGGCGGATTGCGGGATGTCGGCCCGAGCAATTGATCATACTGTAATCCGAATTAGCTTCATTGGTAATCTGCAGGCCATCCACTCCGATGACATAATAATCTAGTGGATCTGCAGGACTTGATATTTCTGTGTGCTGTACATAGGCATTGATGGCAATGACATAATCCGCCTGAATAGAAAGGATTTTATTTTCAATCTGCATATGTCCTTTGCCGCTTTTGATATAGAATATTTCTGTAAAATAGTGAGAGTGCGGAGAGCTGATCCAGTCATCCTCAAATTTGGAGGAGGTGATGGAGAGCAGCTGCGCGGTGGTCTGCCTCACATGTCCAATTTCCAGGTCAAATCGACGAGTTCCCATATAACACCTCCCATTCGGAAAAATATAAGTTACTTGTTATCATTATAGTAGAAAAACGGGAGAAGAAATGGAGTGAGATTAGAATTTTGGCAAATCTTTAGCGGAAATCGCAAGAATTCTAAAATACAGAGCAACATATGAGTGTCGTCCGTTTTTTTGATTCGATATAATAAAAATGTCAAAAAAACATAGCGAGGGAGGTATCTTTATGAAAGGAAAAGTAATAAGTCTAATACTTGCAGCCATGATGACCACAGCATTGGTTGGCGGTTGTGGTACAAAGACTGACGGAGTGACGGCAGAAGAAGGTGGTAATACGAATGAGATAGAAAAAGGAGAGGTACAGTCAGAGACAAAGCCGGCTGCGGGAAGTGATGAGGCGGCAGGGAATGAGACAGCGGAAGATGAGACACTTACGGTGTGGTGCTGGGATCCGACCTTCAATATTTATGCGATGCAGGAGGCAGAAAAGCTGTACCAGCAGGAGCACCCGAATTTTAAGCTTGATATCCAGGAAAATGTTTATACCGATATCGAGACAAAGCTGATTACCGCTGCGGAGGCGGGAGACTACAGTACATTGCCGGATATTTTCCTGATGCAGGATTATTCCTTCCAAAAGATGGTCACCAATTACCCGGATTTGTTTACAGACCTGACTGCTTCCGGCATTGATTTTACAAATTTCTCATCCGGAAAATTGGCAGATTCCACGGTAGATGGGAAAAATTATGGAGTTCCCTTTGACAATGGAGCTACAATCATGGCGATTCGCTCTGATATTGTTGAGGAAGCAGGATTTACGGCAGAAGATTTTAAGGACATTACATGGTCAAAGTTGATTGAACTTGGCAAGACGGTGAAAGAGAAAACCGGTCTTCCCATGCTTACCTCCAGCGGCGGCGCTGAGCTGATTTTGCAGATGCTGCAGTCCACGGGTGCGACACTGGTGTCGGATGGTGAAGTATATTTGTCCGGAAATGAGGCTTTAGTGGAGGCAATTGAGGTGTATAAGGAGCTTGTGGATACCGGGGTTATGGTGGAATATACCGACTGGGATCAGTATATCGCTTCGATGAACAATGGAAGTGCAGCAGGTGTTGTTCAGGGATGCTGGATCATGTCTTCGATTCAGGCAGCAGAGGATCAGTCCGGAAAATGGGCAATTGTCAATATGCCTGCACTGGATGGAATAGAGGGAGCAACCAACTATGCGAACTGTGGCGGTTCCAGCTGGGCCATTTCTTCAAACTGTAAAAATCCGGAACTTGCCTATGATTTTATCAATGCAACCTTTGGCGGAAGTGTGGAACTGTATGATACGCTGCTTCCGAACGCAGGAGTGATTACAAGTTATTTGCCAGCGGCTGAATCTAGTGTGTACCAGGAAGCTTCCGAGTTTTATGGCGGACAGAAGGTTTATGCAGATATTGTGGACTTTGCAGGCAAGGTACCGAAACTGGACTGCGGAGCATATTATTCTGATATTCGAAGTGCGATTACAGATGCTGCAACAAATGCGGTACAAAATGATGCAGATATCGTGACGGAGATCCAGAACGCGCAGGAGACGGTAGAGTTTAATATTGGTGGATAATGCTGTAATATAGAAATACAGGGGGCGTCATGTTACGGAAAACTTTGTGACGCTTCCCCTGTCCAAGGAGAAGATGATGTATGAATAAAAATAGAAAAATGAGTACAGAAAAAAGACACCGCCTGGTTGGATGGGCATTTTTGGCTCCGGCTGCCATTCTGATCTTTGTATTTTGCTTTTTCCCCATGTTCCAGGCAATTTTATTGTCACTGCAAAGCGGAAGCGGCGATGCGGCAAAATGGACAGGGCTGTCTAATTACATAAGAATATGGAAGGACAAAACATTTTGGCAGTGTCTGTTCAACACCTTCTTTTATTTTCTGGTGCAGGTGCCGATCATGCTGATTCTGGCACTGGTGTTGGCACAGATTCTCAATAATCCGAAAATAAAGGGAAAGGGTATTTTCCGGACCATGATATTTCTGCCCTGTGCCACTTCGCTGGTGTCCTATTCCATGATTTTTAAATCACTGTTTGCGAATGACGGTGCAGTGAATCATTTATTGATGAATCTGGGGCTTACGCCGGTGAACTGGTTTTCAGATTCCTGGGCGGCACGTGTTGTAATTGTGATTGCGCTGGTATGGAGATGGACCGGTTATAATATGGTATTTTATCTTGCGGGACTTCAAAACATTGACTATTCCGTATATGAGGCCAGCTATATCGACGGTGCAAACGCGTTCCAGCGTTTTTTTAAAATTACAATTCCGCTTTTAAAGCCCACGATTCTGCTCACTGCGATTATGTCGACTTCCGGTACATTGCAGCTGTTTGATGAGTCTGTGAACCTGACGGCGGGAGGACCGGGAAAATCCACCATGACACTGGCACATTATATTTATAATATTTCCTTTGTGGAAACACCAAAATTTCACTATGCGGCGGCTTTGTCCGTGTTCATTCTGGTAATGGTTGCAATATTGTCTGCAATTCAAATGAAAGTGGGGGATAAACGTGAGTAAATTTAAACTTGGTATATCGTATGTAATTTTGGGCATCGCCAGCTTCTTTTCCGTTTTTCCGTTGTATTATATGATTTCCGGAGCCACCAACTCAAGCATTGATATTGTCCGAGGACGGATGGTGCCGGGAACCTATCTGGTGGAAAATTTTAAAGCATTGATTGCGAACCAGAATCTGGGACTGGCTATGGCAAATTCTTTTCGCAATGCGGTTCTTATGACATTGTTTACGCTGGTGGTGTGTTCTATCGCGGGTTACGGATTTGAGATTTACCATGACAAGGGCAAGGATATTTTGATGAATATATTGCTGCTTGCCATGATGCTGCCTTTTGTGGCGATTTTGATTCCGTTGTTCAAGATGTTTTCTTCCTGGGGACTGGTGAACAGCTGGGTGGCATTTGTGCTGCCGTCCGTGTCTACCCCGTTTATGATTATGATGTTTCGACAGGCGGCGCGTTCGTTTCCGGAAGAGATCATCGATGCGGCGCGAATTGACGGGCTGAGTGAACTGCAGATTTTCTTCCGCATGTTTGTGCCTACCATGAAATCCACCTACGGGGCGGCTATGACGGTGACCTTTATGAATGCATGGAATAATTATCTGTGGCCGAAGGTTATTTTTCAGAAAAATGAGTCCATTACCATGCCTATGCTGGTGGCAAATTTAAAGAGCGGCTATAGTGTGGATTATGGAATGCTGATGCTGGGAGTGTTGCTCTGTACGCTGCCTACGGCAATTATTTTCCTGTGTCTGCAAAAGAGTTTTGCAAATGGAATTATGGGAGCGGTGAAATGATGGAGGGAAGATTGACGTTACCAACAGATGTGGATATGGTGGAAGAAACCCTGCGGTTGAAAAGTCTTCTCGGTGCAGATGCACTGCGGGATTGTGACGGAACAAAGATGCCGGAGGAGCTGCTTTTAGAGGATGCCAAAATCTATGCCACTTATTATACGACAAGAAAGGATAATGCCTGGGCCGAGGCCAATCCGGACGAGATCCAACAGGAATATCTGATCAGTGACCGCGTCACGGCATGGGGCAATGTGGTAAGAATACGATTAATGAAGGGCTTCCATACGGAGCAGTTAAAAGTAAATGACCGGGATGATCCAAAGCGTTGGTGGGAAGTCATTGACCGGACCACCGGGAAAGTGGTTCCTGTGGAAGACTGGTTTTACGACGCGGAGTGTGGTGAGGTCGAAATCAAGTCGAATCCATATCATGAATATACGGTAAGTTTTCTGGCCTTTTTGGTCTGGGACCCGGTACATATGTACAATTTTATTACGAATGACTGGAAGGAAGCACCCCATCAGCTGACCTATGATGTGAGACAGCCTAAGACCAGGCGTTATGTAAAAGAAAAGCTGAAAAAATGGTGCGAGGAGAACCCGGATGTGGATGTGGTGCGGTTCACTACTTTTTTTCATCAGTTTACACTTACTTTTGATGAGCAGAAGCGGGAAAAGTTTGTGGAGTGGTTTGGTTACAGCGCCAGTGTGAGCCCGTATATTCTGGAAGAGTTTGAAAAATGGGCAGGTTACCGGTTTCGCCCGGAATATATCGTCGATGAAGGTTATCACAACACCAATTTCCGTGTTCCGAGCAAGGAGTTTTTGGATTTTATAGAGTTTCAGCAGATAGAAGTCAGTAAATTGGCAAAAGAGCTGGTGGACATTGTGCATGCTTACGGAAAAGAGGCAATGATGTTTCTTGGGGATCATTGGATTGGAACGGAGCCCTATGGAAAATATTTTAAAAATATCGGGCTGGATGCAGTGGTGGGCTCTGTCGGGGACGGTGTGACCTTGCGTATGATTTCGGATATAAAAGGGGTGGGCTGTACGGAGGGACGCTTGCTTCCCTATTTTTTCCCGGATGTATTTTGTGCGGAAGGAGATCCTATCGGCGAGGCGCAGGAGAACTGGCTGAAAGCAAGAAGAGCGATTTTAAGGTCGCCGCTGGATCGGATTGGTTATGGTGGATATCTCAAATATGCCGTGGAGTGGCCGCATTTTACAGAAGAAATACAAAAAGTGGTGGAGGAATT
>JAGASC010000323.1 GCA_017621905.1 Roseburia sp. | reverse complement strand
GCGCCTTCTTTTGCGGAAAGCAGTTCCATGGTAAAATTTTCCATTTCAATCGTTTCCATGATAAAACAATCGGGACATTTCCAGGGTGGCTCTGTGGTTCCGAGACGTTTTTGTATTTCTCCGCTTTTTAACTTTTTTCCTATAGAAAGGTCGTTCGTGGTATGGGCAATCATTTCCCTTAAAACTCTTCCCCGAATACTTACTTCACTCTCACGCATGAAATATAAATGCTCCTTCGTATTTTTCGTTCATATCATCTACACTTAATCATCAAATGTGGAATCTCCGTTTTAACTCTACTCTGGCACGTCTGTCTCCGATAATCAGCGTTCCTAAAAATAGAAACACGGAAGCTGCCAACGCAATCAATACCAGAAGCTGGGCTGTGAGTATCTCCATCAGGTAAAGCACCAGGGACAGAATACTGCACACTACCATAAAAAGCTGCATCATCATATAACTTTGCCAGTTCCTGCGATTGATGATCATCAACACTCCTATGCCGGCATCCATGAGGATGATACCTGCAGGTAAGGCATAGTTGATTGACCAGCCCTGGTAGCCTAGCACGAAATCTATAGCGACCACCAGCAGAATTGCATTGATGATGAGGACGATCATTTTGCTCATATAACCGGATTTTCCCAGGATCGCAAAACGAATCAAAAGATATCCGTAGAGCATGCCAAAGCCGGTAATTGCACACCACCAGATCTGGGATTCCAGGATGATATTCAGATAAACCAGCAGAGCCTCTGACAGAATCATACAAAAGAGATAAATTCTGCTGATTAACATCAATTTTCTTGTCATGGTACGGACATTTGGGTACATGTTCTCCACTTCAATGGTTGGTTCTAAAACGGAATTGCAGAGTGGGCAGCGCTCTGTTTCGTCCAGGATTTCTATTTTACATTGTCTGCATCGACTCATAATACTATCCCCATTTCTATTCTATCTATTATTTTCAGATGCCGATGGCCGCGTAATCCACAGTGATACAATCACTGCCGTAATTCCACCCACCAGTTTTCCAACGATTACCGGGACAATCATATCGGCATTGAATCCTGCAGTAAATCCAAGATGATCCCCAAATACAAAAGCGGCCGATACCGCAAAGGCCATATTTACTACTTTTCCCCGCTCATCCATATCCTTTATCATACCGAACATCGGTATACTATTTGCAAGACTGGTCACCATGCCTGCTGCGGAGCTTTCGTTCATACCCATCATTTTTCCTAATTTCAGCAATGGCTTTTGGAATACACGAGTAATCACATGAACAAGCGGAATAGCGCCCGCCAGCACCATGGCGATATCTGCTACCACGGCAAAGCCCTCGTCAATGGGATTCATTCCCGGAATAATCGTAATCCCGGTCAATGCTTCAACAATTCCGGCACCCAGTCCCAGAGAAATAACTGCCACGATAAAATTTCCAAACCACACAAACCCCTTTATCATGGCTCCCGGAAGCTTCCAAAGTCCCAATGCAATCAACAATGCGAACAGGATAATGGGCACCAGATTCCGCAGAATCATCCCGATGGAATAGCCCGCCGCCAGACCTCCTGCGAAAGCACCGATGGGAATCGTGACCACACCTGCCAGAACTCCGGTAGTCAGAAATTTCCGGTCTGCCTCATCCACCATCCCCAAAGATGCCGGAATCGTAAATACAACCGTTGCCCCCATCATAGAGCCGACAATCAAGCCTCCAAAGTTTCCCGCATCTTCACTTTGCGCCATGGCCTGCGCCAGGGGAGCACCGCCCATATCATTGGCCAATATAGAGCCTGCAAACATGGCAGGGTCGGCACCTAAAAATTCAAATACCGGAACAACCACCGGCTCCAGCAGATTCGCAATCACAGGTGCCAAAGTAAGCATACCGACCATAGAAAGAGCCAGAGAACCAATGGTCCGGATTCCTTCCTCAAATTTTTCTCCCAGGCCGAATCGGTTTCCTAGCATTCTGTCCAAAGCACCGAATGCGGCAAATACCGCCATTACATATACAATTTTCTCACTCATAATTTACTCCGTTACTCTCAATTTCTACCGCCACGCCATCCTCTGCCAGTCTGCGGAAAAATCCTCTCTGCACCGAAGTGTCTATCAGATCATAGCTGAAACTGAATACCAGCGTATCTCCATAGGAACAGATGGTTCCCTTTAAATGCTGTCCTTTGGACACAGCTAAAAATGCATGGAACATTTCTACATAAGGGCAGTATTCCTCCGCCACTGTAATATTTCCGATATTTGTCACGGTAGCCGTATTGGCAAGGGCTGAAGTCCGGTATACATACCGCATTGCGATATTTTTTAAAAATAACGGAACGACCCGGGCCATGGTGTTCATCTGATTGGAGACATTATAGGAAAACAGCTGCTCTAAGTGCTCTCTGTTGATCTGGCTTTTTAAGCTTTCCCGGACAATTTGCAGTACCTCCCGGAAGGTGTAGCTTTCCTCTGTGGGATGGAATTCTGCGGACACCATGGCAAAAAAGTTTTTGGTCGTAATGGAATTAAAGTAGGGTCTTAAGTTGACCGGCACCGCCACGCGGATCGGACGCTTCGAAGGCATACCCTTCATGCATTCTGTGTAGACGCTCCAGACATAGACGCCTACCAGGTATTCGTTGATGCTGACCCCATATTCGCGGCAGACTTTCTTAAGCTCAGGTATCTTCATGTAGCCGTGCATGACACCGAACTCACCGGGCCGCAGTTTTTCGCCTTCCAGCAGATAGGCTTTCTGGGTATGATATCCTTTCGAGGCGCTCCTTTTGTAATTTTTCAGGAAGCTGTCCTCCCGGTTCATAGAAGTATCGCTGCTTAGGGAATCACCCATTTTATCCTTCAATTCCGGATGTATCAGACGCAAATATTGGTAAGTCAGTTCCTTCAAAAAGTTAATGCCTCCCATACCATCGGTAAGTACGTGAAATACCTCCAGATTGATACGGTATTTATAGTAGGTCACACGAAATAAATAGCTTCGGTTCTTGTTGGAATGGATGTATCTGCAGGGGAAAGAATTTTCCTCCCGCACCCTTGGTGCCGGTTTTCCGTTTTCTTCAAAATAATACCAGAACACACCCTGACGCAGGCGCAGATTAAAACCGTCAAATTTTGGCAACACGATATCCAGAGCCTCCTGAAGGGGCTCCGGCTGTATCAGCTCTGTCAGCGTCACACTGATACGGTAGACATTGGTCATGCTTTCTCCTGCGATTACCGGAAAAAGGTGGGCTGTATTATCCAGTCTGTCCCAGCGTATTTCATGCTGTGTGTTTGTTATATTTTCTTTTTTGATTTCTTCCCGGAGTTCTTCTCCCGGAGTATGATTTCCTTTTTTCTTCATGCACTCACTCTTACTTTTTTACGTTCTAACTCTTATAGCATTTCCTGGAAAATCAACTTTTTATGAACAGGCTATTATTATGAATTTATATAAGTTTCACCTATTTTTTAGGAATTAAATCTTACATAAAACAAAATAAACAGATACCGTCTATTTTGCGAACTGGCTGTTATACAGATTTGCATAAAATCCTTTCTTCGCCAGCAATTCCTCGTGATTTCCCTGCTCGATGATACTGCCGTCTTTCATGACGAGAATGATATCCGCTTCCTGTATTGTCGACAACCGATGAGCAACGATAAAGCTGGTCCTGCCCTGCATCATTTTCGCAAAGGCATTCTGAATCCTGATCTCTGTACGGGTATCAATGGAAGAGGTAGCCTCGTCCAAAATCAGCATCGGCGGCAGACAGAGCATGACTCTCGTGATACAGAGCAGCTGCTTTTGGCCTTGGGAAAGGTTTCCGCCGTCTTCGGTGATGATGGTATGATAGCCTTCCGGCAGACGTTTGATAAAGCTGTGGGCATGGGATGCTTTTGCCGCTGCGATTACTTCCTCGTCCGTGGCATCCGGTTTGCCCATCACGATATTGTCACGGATGGTTCCGCTGCGCAGCCAGGTCTCCTGAAGCACCATGCCGTAATTGCTCCGCAGGCTCTTCCTCGTCATATTTTGCATCGGGATATCGCTGACCCGGATGGTTCCGCTTTTTACATCATAAAAACGCATCAGCAGGTTAATAACCGTGGTCTTGCCGCAGCCGGTAGGGCCTACAATTGCCACACGCTGGCCCGGTTTTACTGCCAGGTTAAAATCTTCAATCAGTTTCTGCTCCGGGGTGTAGGAAAAATACACATGTTCCAGTTCCACCTTGCCGTTCGCCTCCGCAAGCTCCACTGCATCCGGTGCATCCGGCTCCTCCGGCTCCTCTTCGATCAGTTCCAGCACCCGTGCCGCACAAGCCAGCGCGTTCTGCAGCTCCGTGATGACACCGGAAATCTCGTTGAAAGGTTTGGTGTACTGGTTTGCATAGCTGAGCAAACTGGACAGCTGGCCCACGCTGATTCCCCTGGCAATGGCGGTAAAAGCACCGACTACGCCTACCACTGCGTAGACTAAGCTGTTTACGAAGCGGGTACAGGGGTTCGTGAGACTGGAAAAGAATATTGCCCTAAGGGAATATTTCTGTAAACGTCCATTGATTTCATCAAACTGCTCCAACGCCTCATCTTCATGGGAAAAGGCCTGTACCACTTTCTGGTTTCCTACCATTTCCTCGATAAAGGCGGTCTGCTCTCCCCTTGTCTCGGACTGCAGTTTGAACATGGAAAATGTCTT
>JAGASC010000026.1 GCA_017621905.1 Roseburia sp. | reverse complement strand
TCAGCCCCACGAACACACGCTTTTCCGGCGGTGTGGCGTATTTCATTTTGTAAAAACTGAATTTTACCATTTCCCCAAATGGGAGGTAGGTAAATGTGAACAACAAGATAAGTGGAATTATCGCAAATGCCAGTATGATCAGTGTCTGCTGTCCTTTTCTACTTTTTGCCCATTTCAGGAGGCTTCTCTTTCCGGGAGAGGCTCCCGCTTTGTTTGTTACTGCCATATTCATATCCTCCTTTGTTTGATCCTCAATTCGAATAAAGCCGAACTTCAATTTTTAATTTGCCGGAGCCGGAACATTTTGTTGTCCCGGCTCCTTTTGGCATTGCGTGTTGTTTTATTCTGTCACTTCTACGCCGTTCTCTTCCTGGGCAGCAGACCACTCTTCATTCCATTCATCCATCATTTCATCAAAAGTCATGGTGCCATTTGCCGCATGCTCGATTAGCTTCTGGCCTTTTTCCCTGCCGCCGGCGTTGATCATAAGACCGGAATCTGCATTCAATGCATTGAGCAGGTCTTCCTCTCCTGCCAGCGCAGATTCATCTGAGACAAATGTCACGTCACCAAAGGACGCATATGCATCCGGGAATTCATCTACCGTTATATCAATCGGAATGCCTCCCTCATTATATGCAAATCCGGATTTTTCCGTCATCCATTTTACAAATACCATAGCAGCCGCCTGATTCTCTTCACTGGAATTTACGTTAATGCCATAGCTGTAATCCGCGCCGGCAGATGCGTACTGTTTTCCGTCAATTGTGATAGGGAATGGCATATAACCAATATCCTCGCCGTGCTCGTCTGCTGCCACCATCTGGGAATATGCCCAGGAGCCCAGCACCATGGTCGCCACTTCGCCGCGGTTGATCATCCCCTTGGAATCCTCCCAGGATGTGGTGGAATAATCATCCTCCGTCAGGCCATTCGCCACTGCATCATAAAGAACCTTATACAGTGCATAGGGATGGGTTCCGTCGCCATAGTCTTTAAAAGGATCCTTGGTGTGAAGCAGCTTCTGGTTCATATAGGTAGAATCGCCGGTGGTAGTTCCTGCAATCTGTCCGTCCCACTGCTCCATGGGCCATCCGTCCGCATAATTGGTGTACAGCGGAATGATGGTAGAATCGTAATCCTTGATTGCCTGTAAAGCTGCGATAAATTCATCCGGTGTTTTGGGAAGCTCTGTCACACCTGCCTCAGTAAATACTCTTTTATTATAAACAACGCCCTGTGCGTTTCCTGTGGATGGAACTCCGTAAACAAGTCCATCGTATTCCCAGGTATTTGCAAAGCGGATTTCTTCGTTCATTTCATCTAAGGTTCCGTATGGAAGAAAATATGTACTAAGGTCCGCTTTATCCACTGCCGGAACCATCATGATATCGCCCCAGTCACCGCTCTGAAGACGAAGGAGCGCATCGTCGGAATAATTGGTGTCTGTCTCGATTTCTACGGTAATATTGGGGTACATCTCATTGAACTCTGCCAAATAAGCATCCCAGTTTTTTCCCGGATAATCTGCTTCCGACATGTCGGTTCTCTGGTTAAAAATGTGGATGGTCGCAGAAATGTCCGTATAGCTCTCTCCAAGAATAATATCGGAATATGATAAATTTCCTGCTTCTGCCACTACCTCTGATTGATCCCCAGTCTCTGCCGTCGTTTCCGATTGCCCTCCGGTTTCTGCTGCCGGTGTAGGGGTATTGTCCGATGTTTCATTTGTACTGCCGCATGCCGCCAGACCAATTGCCATAACGGCGGCCAGCATCAATGCGAAAACTTTTTTCTGTTTCATAGTGTAATAATCCTCCCTGTTTTCCTTCTTTATTCGTTACCCTATTTGTAACTTAATTTAATTATACTTGTTTCCATTTTTTAGTCATTATTTCTCTCTGCTCCTTAGCTTTTCTTTAACCTTCCTTTCATTTTTTTATCCACTTGCTATCTTCCAGAAAAGAAATACATCAAAAAAATACCGGAACTGCACCTCTGCAATCCCGGTAAAAGCTGCAAGCCCATTAAAATCACGTTCACAAATTTCGTTTTCCTTCGACCAAAAATGGGACTTATCTTCAATATATTTACTTTTTTCATCGCCAGTACATCTGCCAAAGTACTGTGCAACACAATTTTTGCGCATGAAATGCATAGTCCTGCTCTGAACCTGCTACTTCAATAAATCTTCCTTCAATGCCGCAAGTTTGTCCTCTGCATCCGCAAGAGAGCTTCCTTTTACGCCAAAATAGTATTTTATTTTCGGTTCTGTTCCGGAGGGGCGCACGCAGCACCATGCATTGTCGGAAAGTTCATAATAGAGCACATTGGATGCAGGAAGCCCGGTTGGGGTAACCGCTCCGGTTTTCATATCTTTTCTGGTGTCTTCCTTATAGTCGCGCACTGCAAGCACTTCAAATTCTCCCAGTTTTTTAGGTGGATTTTCCCTGGACTCACGCATCAGGTTCTGAATCTGGGCTGCGCCGTCGATTCCTTTTAAGGTCTTTGTCTCTAAGCCTTCTCTGTAATAGCCGTACTTTTCATACATATCCAGCATTTCGTCCCACAGCGTCTTGCCCTGCTTTTTGCACCAGGAAGCCACTTCGCAGAGCATCATTACTGCCACGCAGGCATCTTTGTCTCTTGCATAGGTGCCGGCCAGACAGCCGTAGCTCTCCTCCAGACCAAATACATAATTGTAGGTGTTCTGCGCTTCAAAGAACTTAATCTGCTCTCCGATATATTTAAATCCGGTCAATACTTCGATTAATTTTACTCCGTAGGCTTTTGCGATTGCTTTTGCCATATCTGTGGTCACAATGGTCTCCACCAGGGCCGGGTTCTCCGGCATGGTTCCCAGACCCTCGCGCTCTCTTAAGATGTATTCCGCAATCAGCATGCCGGACATATTTCCGGTAAAGGAAACGTATTCGCCGGTCTTTGTATCTTTGCAGTAAACACCAAGGCGGTCTGCATCCGGGTCAGTTGCAAGCACGATATCGGCG
>JAGASC010000322.1 GCA_017621905.1 Roseburia sp. | reverse complement strand
TACCAGTCACCTCTGCAAGCCCACATTTCGCCCTGGCCATACCATGCAGCATCTATTACAAAATACTCGATGCCCAGGTCCTTTGCAGTTTTGATCTGTGATGCTACATTGTCAAAGTTTATTTTTTCAAACTGATATAGCCAGGTATTGTACATCACAGGCAATTCTTTGCGCGGGTAGTTTGTGTTGCTGTAATGATGGATTTTATAGCAGTCCAGGTCAAGCTTATTTCGGATTTCGTAATACAGGATCTCCGGCAGCTCCAATTCCTCGCCGCTTAAAAGCTCTGCGGAAAAATTGCAGGGATTCACTCCGATTTCAATTTCCAGCTGATTTGCCTCGCCGCCGATTGGCGCGTATTTTACCTCATACCGCCAGGGTAATCTTGTGATAATATGAAATGCCGTTCCCCGGCCGGTCTGATTGTTCCATATGGCGAAGAATGGAGCTGCACCGTAAGCATTTCTAAGTCCTAAGGTTTCTCCCGAAACGGCAGCTATGAGTGGCTGCCAGGCACCCAGGCTTTCGTTCATCCAGGTGTTCGTTTGCGTATATACCTCATATTCTCCACCGTCAAACACGAATTTTGACATCAGGCGGTTGACACTGATGGGATGTGCTGCCGTGTTTTTGATTTTTCCTTTGCGGGAAACTACACCATTTTCATCTTCTTTATATTCGGAACAGACGTAATATTCCCCATTACCGGTGGAAATGCAGGAATCCCGGTCTTCTATTACACTATTTACATAACCAAAGCTTCCATAAATATTCCACACTTCTTCTGCTCTTGTGTTTTTACGCATTTTTTTCATGATATATTACCTTGTATCATATCTTTATAGGTTAAAAATACATACGTTTTCCTTTCCTGCTTAATTTTTAGTTTGCTTTTCATAGGTCACTTGACACTGCCCTCAATTGTTCTATCTGTTCCATAATATCATGTGGCAATTTCAAATCACAACTCCGCAATGCCACCAAAAGCTGTTCGGTTTTACTGAAGGAAATCACCGGTATTGTTAAAAGTTCCTGATTCATCAAATACGCCAGACATACCTCATCCGGCATATAACCTTCCCCTTCGAGAGTCTTTAAATAAGAAATCAGCCGTTTGTTTGCCTCCGTTTCATAAGCAGCTGTCGTAGCCGTCATTTTCGTTTCCATTCCATACACCTGTTTTACCAGATATCCCCTGGCCAAAGCCATATAGGCCATAACATTCCAATCAGCATCCTGATGATTCTCATAAATTTCTCTATCCATCATCACAAGTGTTTCATCTGCCATCTTACTTTTATCTGCCGTTGCAAGGCTATACATTAGTTGGTCACAGACAAAACCACGAAACCCCTCTTTTTCCGCTGCCATCTGTGCTTCCTTCATACGCGGCAACCTCCAATTGGAACAGCCGTAATATCTAATATTTCCCTTTTCCACCTGTTCTTCCAGACATCCCAGCAGCTCAGCTGCCGGGACCTCCGGATTGTCCCGATGTAGGAAATATAAGTCAATATAATCCGTCTGAAGCCCGCTCAGACTATCTTTCAGATCTTTTATGATTTCTGACGTATACACACGACTTTTACCCATGTTTTCAATATCAGGACGTGCGCCTTTCGTACTGATTACAACCCGGCTGCGATTTTTCCTCGATTTCATCCAACTTCCAATGACACGCTCGCTGGCATTCCCCATTCCCGGAACCCAACTGCCATATACATTCGCAGTATCAATGAAATTACCGCCCTCCTCAAAAAAAGTACCCATTTGTGAAAAGGCGAATGCTTCATTGTATTTCGTCCCATAATCTGCTGTTCCCAATGCAATTTGCGCTACCTGCAAATCCGTTTTTTTTAGTGTTATTCTACGTTCTTTCCTCAAAACTTCCTCCAAAATATAAGCAGACTTTATAATGTATATCCTTCGCCCTATCCTGCAGCCTCTTCCTGTCAGATGTGCCGCCGAATAAATTCCAGCAAGTTTCCTCTGTTTTCCAAGCCATGAGGATGATGTCCGCAACCCGCTTTTCCTTCACAAAACAGGGGCACACCGGCTTTGCGATAGGCATCTTCCAATCGTTTTCCATTTTCGATATAGGGAACTGTCACATCGCTATCTCCGTATACCAGTGCAACTGGAATTTGATGGGCGATGAGAGTCGGGATCCGATCCATAGGGTGCTCCCGATAAGTCAGAATGGAAGACTTTGTAAAGTTATACACGTCTACAATTTCCTTCCAGCCACCATCACCATCCAGAGCTTCTCCTACGCCAAGCCCCAGCGGACAGGACAGCAGGTTCATTACCGGAGCATCCAGATATAATACACTGACACGCTCCGGGTAGCGGGACGCAAAATTGACGCTGTGCAAACCGCCACAGCTCATACCAATCGGCACAAACTTATGAGAAAGACCGAATTCTTTTTCCAGGTAATCCGCAAAGCGTACCCGTGCATCATGATCCACATCTGTTCCCCAACGGTTCTTATTTTCCATATATGCCCGGTGAAAACCATTTTCCAACAAATCGATTTCCAGTTCCGGGAAAGCATCCGCATACTCCATTTTACACATCCAGTGTCCGCTGCCCCATCCTTCGTGGTTCGGAAATACGATGAATGCCTGGCGATCTTCAAACTGAAAATCAATGCGTTTATAACCATACCAATCTTTGTATTCCATAAACATGTCTCCTATTTTATATAAATTCGTGGTAACTGTTCCGGTCAGGCCCATGCATCAACCTTTGATAACTTCCCGTATCGTATCTGCAACTTGTTTTGCACAAACTTCAATGCCGTCTTCACTCAAGTGCACCTGATCTTCACAGATATAACGCTCCACATCCGCAGCAACAACGGAATGCAGGTCGTTGATGATGATACCCATCTCACGGAGCCGTGGCACCACCGCATTATTATATCGAATGACATTGCTGTTTTTAAAACACGCTGCTCCGTCGCGGACCGGTGTGTTTGTTGCAAAAATCACTTTATCACAGCGTGAAAGCAGTATGCGCCCAATTCTGCACATGGTCTCTACGTATACATCAAGCGGTGTAAACTCCCCATCGCCAAAATATTCCGCATAGTCCCAGTGCCCGTTATTCCAGTGAATCACATCCGCATCCTTCATATCTTCCGCCCAGTCTACCAGGCCACGAAGCGTATGCTGCGCAAAGCGACAGTTTTCTTCCGGCTGCCAGATTTCAACTTCTCTTTCTAACACTTGGGGAACAGCTAATCCATACCCCAACAAACGGATCGAATCACCCAGAAGTATTGCTTTTTTCATATTCAATGAGCATCCCATCTCTAATCCTCGACTTTCAAGTCTATGATATTCCATTACCCTTTACACCAACCAGTCGCTCTGACAGATAATAACACTGATTACACACTCCCCATTCTTCCGGGGTTCCTCTTCTCTGCCAATGTCATTATCCTCCAATTTTTTTAGTCCTATATCCCAAAGGCTGTAAAATCAATAATTCCCGGATGGATTCCTTCGGGTCATTCTTTGAAATGCATTTATCCATTCTGTCTTAATAAGCTCATGCCCTGCACTTGTGGGATGTACACCGTCTGCTAACCAGACATTTTCTGAATAAAGTTCGTTTGCAGCATCAAATTTCTCCTGTAAAGAAATAAATGTCAAATTGTACGTTTCAGCCACTTGCCTTGCCTTTTCTGCTCTCCCTGACACCTCGATACGGAATCTTTCCCAGTCAGATTCCGTGAGACTGCCCTTTAATGCAAAGGGCTCAAGAATCATAATTTTCACTTCCGGCAGTGCCTGCTG
>JAGASC010000321.1 GCA_017621905.1 Roseburia sp. | reverse complement strand
GGTTCCACTATCCAAGCCTGCCATTGCAACTGTATACCTGACACTTTTTATTAGTTTCTGGAATGCTTATTATCAGGCCATGATGTATATGGATAATGGTTACATGGTGACCATCCAGTTGCTTTTGCACAGAATGATGTCTAATCTTGAGTTTTTGAAGCAAAACTCGCAGAATGCTTTGGCGCAGCAGGAACTGTCGAAGTTACCCGGTGACTCTATTCGTATGGCGGTATGTGCCTTAACGGTCTTGCCTACGTTGTTGGTGTTTCCGAGATTTCAAAAGTATTTTATAAAGGGAATGGCAATCGGAGCCGTGAAGGAATAACACGTTTCCGAATGACATAAAAGGCGATTGCCGAAAATAAAAATAAAAAGGAGATTATAGCATGAAAAACAAAAAAATCATCACCCTCTTATTGACAGCCTGTACGATCATAGGACTTTTTGCCGGCTGCGGTGGAAAAGAATCTACTGAGCAAAAGTCAAACGACACTTCTTCCCAAGAAAGCAATGGAGCAGAAACAGACAATCTTTTTGAGGAGGAGGTAAATCTAATTTGGGTTCAGCCTACCATTGAGTCTGTTGAGGAAAACCTTGATGCGATTATGGAAGAAATCAACAAGATTACCAAAGAGAAGATTAATACGACGATTACGCTGAAGACGATTCCGTTTGCAGAATACACTGATAAGTTGCAGATGATGTATACGTCCGGAGAAAAGTGGGATGTCACACATGGCGGAGCTTGGAATGCGATACCAAACGGTGTATCTATGGGTGCCTTTGCACCAATTTCACGGGAAATACTGGAAACCTATGCACCGGAATATATGACACATTTTGACGACTCCGTTTGGGATGCTGTTACCTTTGATGGTCAGATTTATGCCTGCCCTATCGAACAGCCTTGGACAAATACCTACACGTTGCTTATTAACGAAGAACTTGCTGAAAAGTATAACTACGATTTTTCAAAGATTACGTGCCTGGACGATCTTGATGAATACTTAGCTCTTATAAAAGAAAATGAGCCGGATATTCAGCCTACATTATTTGAAATGGAATCTCTTGGCTTGTATTGCTATTATCTGCACTGGGATTATCTGGGAGGCTCCTATAAGATTCCCGGTATTATATACGATAATGTAGAGACACCTACTGTTGTAAATCAGTTTGAAACAGACGAATTCAAGGATCTTCTTACCACAATGAGACGTTGGTATCTGGCAGGATACCTTCCAGAAGATGCAGCCACGGGCGGAAGCTCAGCTGACGGCAAGGACTGGGCAGTGGCAATGGACGTTTATATTCCGGGAAGACGTCAGTTGTATTATAGCATACATGGTTTTTATGTGGATTATCAGCTTATTGGTGAACCCAGTTCAATTATGACATCCAAGGTTCAGGAGCATTGTCAGGTAATTTCTGCTGACTGTGAAAATATTGAACGTGCAGTTGCTTTCATTAACTTGCTCAATACAGACGAAGAATTGCTGAATCTGTATCTCTATGGTATTGAAGGTACAGATTATGAATGGGCAGATGAAGAGAATAAGGTTATTAAGCCTATCAGTACGCATTATGCGTATGACTGGTTGATTGGAAATACCTTCAACACTTGGCCGAGTGATCCCTCCGCTGTGGGCGCAACGGATGAAATGCGTGATATGAACGCAGTGGCTGAGGCATCACCTATCCTGGGCTTTACTTTTGACGCTGAGCCTGTATCTACTCAGATTGCCCAGTGTACTACAGTATCCGATGAGTATCTCCCCGGTCTGGTAACCGGTACGGTAGATCCGGATGCAGAATACGATGCATTTATTGCAGCTTTAAAACAGGCCGGCATGGATGATATTATTGCCGAGATGCAGAGGCAGATTGATGAATGGCTGTTGGCAAAGTAGGATAAAGAAAATGTAATGCATTTTCGAACGGCTTTGAATAGTAACAAAAAACTAAAATTGGTTATCTTACAGTTAGGAATCTTTTAAAAAGATTCCTAACTGTATTGTATGTTGTATACGGTGGTAATACGTCCGGCTTCAACAATAGAAGAAAGGGGTAGAATATGAAAACAATAAAGAGAGTTGTTTTAATTGGAATTGATGGTGGAGGAACATTTTTTGAACAGACGGATACACCTAATATTGATCGTATTTTTAAAAATGGTGTCGTTTCCAGGCGCACACTGACAGAGATTCCAACAATCAGTGCGGAATGCTGGGGGTCTATGCTGCATGGTGTGGATTGTAAGAGACATGGTCTGACGAATTCTATCGCAGATACCACACCTTATCCATTTGATTCGCCATATCCATCGGTGTTTCGTGTGATAAGAGCGGCTATGCCTGAGGCAAAGCTTGCTTCTTTTTGCGACTGGAACAGTATCAATATAGGCATTATCGAAGATGGAATTGGTGTATATAAATATCATGCAAAAGACTACGATTTGATTGATCCAGCTATTGATTATATCAATAAAAATGATTTTACACTTTTGTATTTCCAGTTTGACAGTGTGGATCATGCGGGGCATGAATACGGATATGGTTCAACGGAGCACTTGGAGATGATTACAAAAAATGACGGATACATTGGACGTGTAGTGGAGGCGATAGAAAAACGTGGATGGCTGGAGGATACACTGATTATGGTGGAAGCTGATCACGGCGGTACTCCAGGTGGTTCTCACGGTGGTGCAACTGATGCTGAAAAATATGTATCATTTTTTGCTACCGGAGGTAATGTGCGAAATGCTGAGCTGACAGATATGATGGTCAGAGATACGCCTTCTATTATTCTTTATGTACTGGGGATTGATCAGCCCCTAAGCTGGATGGGACATGTTCCGGTTGGTATGTTTCCGGATTGTATGGAAAATCTTCCACGCCCGGAAGGCACTCCTGTTCCGGGAATGATTGTGGAACGTGAGGCAATGGAAGAAAAAGGGGAGTACACGACTGTTTTTGCAGATTTTGAACCGCTTATTTATCTTTCATTTGAAAAGAACGAGGAGCTGCCGAAGGGTACGAAAATGCATGGAAAGTTGTACCAGGTGGACGGTGTGATGGGGCATGGTATGCGATTTGATGATGGTTATTTGACCATGTCATGTCCTTCTCTGAAGGAAAGTTTTTCGTTAATGGGGTGGATTCGTCCGGATTTCTGTGTCAATGAAGGGATTGTTGCAGCTACAGGTTCAGACTGCCAGGTTGAGGATAAATTGTCGGGATTTTGCTTTTCCGTTGCTGCTGAATATATCCGGCTGCGGGGGAAAGCGGTTTCGAAAGATGATCTTTTATCGGTGGATCGTATAATTTCGGCACAAATGGCAGAAAAGTGGATGTTTGTTGCATTATCTGTCGACTTTCAGAATGGAAAACTTAATATGTCTGTGAATTTTGAAGAGTTTGATAGTTATAATATACCGAAGGATATGCACTTTCAGGTGGGCACACTTTTATATATTGGGCAGGATGAGAAGTTAGACAAAGCAAACAGGCTGGCAGCTGTGCTGGATGATGTGTGTCTGTGTCGGAAAGTACTTGACAATGCAGATCTGGTCAGGTTGAAGGAATATTATAAAGTACCCGACGTTTGTTGATATTCTTTTAGGATAACAAGCGGGAATCCTCGGTTATTCTATTATTGAACATTAGTAGTTCAATAAACATAAATTGCCGAGATGAAAGCGTCACTATGTGCGTATCCGCACTATTATGACATGGCGATATCTCGCCTCATCTTTTTATATGTTTTGTAAAAAAAACGAAAGTATGTTCGAAAAAATAGTTACTGTTTTTGCTACTTTGTGGTATACTATATGCATGAAAGAAAATCTAATACATGCAAGGACCTGTGTATATAATATTAACTACCATGTGGTCTGGTCAGTGAAGTATCGCAGGAAAGTGATTACAAAAGAAATGGAGCAGATGATGCGCCAGTGGGCAGTAGAAATCGGTGAAGAAAAGGGCTTCACTGTCCACTTGTTTGAAGCAGGGGAAATGGACCACATCCACTGTTTCGTATCCGCTCCGCCAAAGGTATCTGTCTCATATATTGTAAAGATGCTTAAGGGTATTATCGGCAGATATGCCTTCCAGGAATACCCTGACCTCCGGAAATCTTTGTGGAAAGGAGAATTGTGGAACCATTCCTATTACGTGGAGACGATAGGAAGCGTTTCGGAGGAGAATATCCGCAGATATATTGAGAAGCAGACAAAATCGTACTAAAGATTTGGAAGGGGTGCAGATATTTATGCTGCTTTCAAGAAAAGAAGTATTTATGCCTACAGAGGAACAGCAGAAGATTCTCGGTTCTATGGGCTACGCAGCTTTTAAGCTCTGGAACGTTGCCAATTACGAGAAAAGGTATTATAAGGAGCTTGGGATGGAGAAGTTCCCGGACTGGTACGACCAGAAGAAACGCTTGAAGGAGAACTTCTTTTATAAGAACCTGCCCTCCCAGACAGCCCAGGATGTCCTACAGCAGTTGCAGGAGGCGTGGAAAAGCTTTTTTGCGTTGCAAAGGACCGGTGGCGTGCAAAATCCCAGGCCACCAAGATTCCGCAAAGACAAGATGGATATCACATTTTTGAAAGATGCTATCCGCCAGGAAAACGATTCGGTACGTCTAACGATCCCGAAGCAGTTAAAACAATATCTGAAGGAACAGGGCGTGGATGCCAATTACCTGTATCTGAAAACAAAGCGGTTTTCAGACATCCACATCCGGGAGCTTCAGATAAAATTCGGCAAGGGAAAATATACAGCAATCGCCGTGTATGAGGAAAAGGACGTTCCACTTTTGGAAGAGAACGGACATTATCTTTCGATTGATCTGGGGATTAAGAATACCATGGCCTGTTATGACAGCAACGGCAAGACATTTCTGTTGAATGGGTATCTGAATATTACTCATTATTATGATAAGAAGATAGCTTATTATCAGGGAATCAG
>JAGASC010000320.1 GCA_017621905.1 Roseburia sp. | reverse complement strand
TTTTAAATGCGGTAAACAGCGGCCACAAAATCCTGCTCTTTTCCCAGTTCACCTCAATGTTAGAACGTCTGGCCGCCCGGCTCAAAAAAGAAGGTATCGCCTATCATATGCTGACCGGAGCCGTGGGAAAGGAAAAGCGCATGCAGATGGTGGAAAGCTTCGAGACGGATGACGTGCCGGTATTTTGTATTTCCTTAAAAGCAGGAGGAACGGGACTCAACCTTACGGCGGCGGATATTGTCATTCATTACGACCCCTGGTGGAACGTGGCGGTGCAGAATCAGGCCACAGACCGCGCCCACCGCATCGGCCAGAAACATGTGGTGACCGTCTACCGTCTGGTAACGGAAGGCACCATTGAAGAGAAAATTATCGATATCCAGGAACGAAAACGCCAGCTGGCGGAGCAGGTTTTGGAAGGGGAAGGCATGGATTCCATCACTTTCAGCCGGGAAGAAATCCAGGAGCTGCTGAGTTAAGATATCTATTGTGGTTTAGTGGGTAACTGTTCAGAACAGGACGGCGCATTTACTGCATCAGAAATCAAGATAATTGCTGATGGTTTGCGATGCCAGTTTGTATTTTTTGGGGAACATAACAGGATTATTTTGGAAATCAGTTGACAAACGGAGGAACGGTAACTTATAGTAATAGAAATGTCGGCGAGAGCCGCAAAATACTGGGATTCCGTGAGGGAGTAGTTCGCGTGAAAACGTGGTTTGTCAACAGGCTGGTCAAGGGGAAAACTTCGAGACCTGGCAAACCTTAAAGGATGAGACTCATGTATAGTTTTGATACTGTTGTGTTATGATACGACAGTATTTGAATTATGCACAGGGTCTCATTTTTGTTGTGATTATGAGAAAGGTAGGAAAAAGAAATGGCAATGTTTATTGAGTTACTGTTAATGGGAGTCGGACTGGCAATGGATGCTTTTGCAGTTTCTATCTGCAAAGGACTTGGAATGCGTAAGGTGAACAAGAAGCAGGCGGTGCTTATCGGTCTGTTTTTTGGAGGATTTCAGGCGCTGATGCCCTTTATCGGCTGGGTACTGGGAAGCCAGTTTGAGAAGTATATCACCAGTATCGACCACTGGATCGCATTCATACTGTTAGGATTTATCGGTGGAAAAATGATCGTGGAGGCGCTAAAGCCGGCGGAAGAATGTGATGAAGTAAAAGAGCTGGACGCACCGCTTAATATCAAAGAACTGTTTATTCTGGCCATTGCAACCAGCATTGATGCTCTGGCTGTGGGAATTACCTTTGCATTTTTAAGTTATCCGATCGTGGAGGCGATTTCCATTATCGGTGTGGTCACCTTTATTATCTGCATCGCCGGTGTGTATGTGGGCAACTTTTTTGGAAGCAAATATAAAAATAAGGCAGAGTTTGCAGGTGGAGCGATTCTTGTAATATTGGGGCTGCGTATTCTTTTGTCTCATCTGGGAATCATAGGATAGTACTTATGCGTTGATGCGTCCTTACGATGGAGGAATTAGATAAAATTACATGCGAGAAATAGGGAAAAGGAGAGTAAATTATGCTGGTAAATATTTTGCTGTTTGCGGTTGGTCTGGTTTTATTAATTAAAGGTGGCGACTGGTTCGTGGACGGAGCTACCGGTATTGCACGGAGGTTTCGATTGCCCGATATCATTGTTGGTGCAACGGTGGTTTCAATTGGTACGACGCTGCCGGAGGTCATGGTCTCTGCCACCGGAGCGCTGGGTGGACAGGGCGCGATGGCTTACGGAAATGCGATTGGCTCCATCATCTGCAACACGGCACTGATTGCAGCCATTTCGCTGACCGTGAACCCCGGTCCTGTGAACACCAAGACTTTGAAGATGCCTGTACTTTTCTTCTTTGTATCCGCGGCAATTTATTGTGTGGCGGCTTATGTGATGGGCGAATTTACCCGTCCGCTGGGCATCCTATTGTTGCTTATTTTTGTGGTCTATATAGTCCTGACTGTCCGCCAGGGCCTGAAAAATCCCGACGCTGTTTTGGCAGAGGAGGAAGAATCGGACGACAAACCCAAGGC